>JAFUPC010000071.1 GCA_017481495.1 Clostridia bacterium | reverse complement strand
TCCCAGACATCGCGCAGATGCCGTTTACGGATACCGCGGATGATGCCGTCGTTGTCGGTGTTGACGCGATAGAAGGACAGTCTCATCGGACGGTCAAGCAGGACGGCTTCTCCCTGCGTGATGCGCGACAGCATACCGTCGGTGAAGGTCAGATGCACATCTCCGATGTCGGCGGTGATGCTTCTGCAAGCAGAATCCGACAGGTTGTAGGGGCGATTCACGAATCGCCCGTTTTGATACAATAACGGCTCTTCCCTGCCAAGCACGATCTGCGCGTAACCAAGGTCGCGCTCCCCCGCGAACATCATGACGTTAAGAAGATACTGTGCACCGGGAGTACGCTGTTCGGGCAGAGACGCCGGATACGGGATCTTCACCGTGTCGCCGGGACCGAAGTTCAGCCCCGTCTTCGTACCGCGGTCAAGCATGTGCGTGTCCTCACACAGGCTCCAGATCATCGTGACGTTGTCCAGCCGCTCAAACGAATTGCGGCAGTAGACCGAAAGCGCACCGTCTTTGTCACGGATGCGAAGCGGCGCCATCAGATATTTGATTTCATACATGGCGGGTTTTGGGGTTCCGTCGGAGAAGCAGTAGCCGTCGAGCAGGAAGTTTGCCCAGTTCGGACCCTCATCAAAGTCGCCGCCGTACAGATAGGCCGTCTGCCCGTCATCGAGCTTCTTTGCAAAGCCGTGGTTCTTGAACTCCCAGACAAAACCGCCCTGCAGCTGCGGGGTTTCGTCGATGACATCCCACATATCGGCAAGCGCACCGGGAGAATTGCCCATCGCATGACCGTACTCGGTGGAGATCGCCGGGAAATCCGATTCCATTTCGGCAAATCTGCGCACCGTTTCCATATTCGGATAACCGTACTGACGGAAATCGGAGATACGCGGGTGTTCGTTGTCGTCCTGTGCCTGCAGAATCGGCTTTTTGTTCAGACGCGACCGCAGCCAAGCCGAGCAGGCATCGATGTTTTTGCCCGATCCCGCTTCGTTGCCGATCGACCAGACGACAACACACGTTTCGTTCTTGTCGCGCATATACATCCGCTCGGTGCGGTCAAGAAATGCGCCTGCCCAATCGTCGTGCTTGGCAAGCCAGCCCTGATCCCATGATGCGCCGCAGCCGTGCGTCTCAATGTCCGCCTCGTCCACAACATAGATGCCCATCTCATTGCAATACTCATAAAACGCCGGGTGCTGCGGATAATGCGAGGTGCGGATGGCATTAAAATTGCACGCTTTGAGCAGCTTCAATTCCCGCTCGATCTGCGCAAGATCGATCGCACGTCCCCGCTCCGGATGGTATTCGTGGCGGTTCGCGCCGCAGAAGACAATCGGTGCGCCGTTGACGCAGAACAGCCCGTCGATGATCGCCGATTCGCGCAAGCCTACCTTCTTTGTGTGGATTTCCACCGGAACATCACCCTGCAGAATTGTGATAACCAGCTCGTAGAGATACGGATGCTCGGCGTTCCACGGCTCGGGTGACGGCAGATCAAACTTGACGGAATTTTCGTGTCCGAGATCACACTTGCGCGTGCGGCGGTCAAACGTCAGCTCCGCGCGGAGATCGGTACCCTCGGTGCGCGGATACAGAACGACCGCGAGCGAATTGACCGTTGTTTTCAGTTCATAATCCCACAGACCCGCGCGGTTTTCAAATAGCAGATACACATCGCGGAAGATGCCGTTCGCCATCCACATATCCTGGTTTTCCATGTACTGCGCATCGGAGTATGTCCAGATTTCCACACAGATATCGTTTTCGCCGGAGACGACATAATCGGTGACATCAAACTCGGCGGGCATCCGCGAGCCCTTGGAAAAGCCGACATAGCTGCCGTTGACATAGAGGTTGAACGCGCCGTCAACGCCGTCAAAATGCAAGGTCACGAGCCGGTTTTTTGCCTGCTTTGACAGCACGAATTTCCGGCGGTAAATACCGACGGGGTTGTCATATCCGACATACGGCGGGTTGAACGGGAACGGGTAGTCGACGTTGGTGTAGCGCGGTACGCCGTATCCGCAGAACTGCCACTCCGACGGCACGGCAATGTCGTCCCACCCGGTGATGTCCCCCACAGCGGCAGAGCCGTCCACATAGTCGATGTCGTTTTCAATATACAAAAATTTCCATTCTCCGCACAGGGGCTGCAAACGCTCGGAGTCTTCCTTTGTGCGGTAGTCAATACCCGACTTCTGCGCCGGAAGCATCACCGAACGCGCAGGCAGGCGGTTTTCGTGCTGGAGTTTTGGGTTTTCAAATTCTGGTCTCATATAGGATTCCTTTCCTGTCAGTAAGCCTTCGTTACTTGTAGGGGCGATTCACGAATCGCCCGCTTTTTTTTAAGGTTCTATCCATTGAACAAACGCCGTCTTGTCCGTGCTGTTGAACCCTGCCCGCTCGTAAAACCGCAGCGTTCCCTCGTCTTTTGCACCTGTCAGCAGCATCATTTTATAGCAGTTTTCCCTCTCGGCGATATCACGCGCATACGCAAGACACGCTGTGGCATAGCCATGTCCGCGGAAATCGGCGTGCGTCACGACATTTTCAATAAAGGCATACGGACGAACGCCGCGTGTCAGATTCGGGATAATGACGCAGACACACGACGACACGATTTCCCCGTCAATTTCATTGACAATGATGTGGTGATTTTGATCATGCACAATCGTTTCCCATGTCTGTGCAAGATGCTCCGTCATTTCGGGAACTGTGGTTTCATGCAGATGCAGATAAAGCGACAGAAGCGCATCAAGTTCGTTTTCACGGATTTCTCGGATCATAAAAATATCCTTTCGCTTTTTGAATCATGGTAACCAATCGGCGGGCTATTCGTGAATTGCCCCTACAGAAGGTCAGATCGTAAATGCTGTAAAATACGCCCGTATTTCCGTCTCACTTGCCTTGACCGCGCCCGAGATCATCTGATCCGAGCCGCCGCCGCGGCCGTTCAGGGCAGAGGTGATCTCCTTTGCCCGTGCGCGGAGCGGAATGTGTTCGGAGCCGATGACAAATCGGTAGCCGTCCGCGTCACATCCGGAGAACGCGCCGCACAGACCGCCGCATTTACCGACACAGCCGTTGACCGCCGCACGGAGCGTATCGTTGTCGGCATCGGGCAGAAACAGACACAGATTTCCTGCGGTTTCCTTGACCGATGCCAGCTGATGGGCAAGCAGCTCCCGTTTCAGTCGGACAATTTCCTGCTTCTGTTCGGAAACGGTATTCTGCACACGGCAGAATGCGTCGTAAGTCTCCTCGGCTTTTGCCGAAAGTGCGGTTGATATCTGCGAAAGCGCCGTCTGCCGCATCCGATAGTCCAAAAGTGCCCTCTCACCGCAAACGAGCGTCAGCCGCATACCGCCCTTCCAGCGGATGGCATCGATGATGCGGATCATACCGACCTCACCCGTGCGTACGACGTGCGGTGCACAGCAGGCACAGACATCCCAGCCGGGAATCGTGACAATGCGGACATCCTCGGTAAGCTCCAGCTTTGCGCGGTATTCGAGCGTTTCCAGCACCGCCGCATCGGGATAGGTAACCTCGACAGGCACATTCTCCCAGACCGCACGGTTGGCACGCACCTCCACGCAGGAAAGCTGTTCCGCGGTCAGCTCCCCGGAGGTGTCAAGCGTCATGACCGTATCCCCGAGATGAAAACCGACGTTGTCGTAGCCGAACATCGTGTGCAGAATCCCCGATACAATGTGCTCGCCCGTGTGGTTCTGCATATTGTCATACCGCCGCGCCCAGTCGATCTCGCCCTCAACCATGGCGCCGACCGTCAGCGGTGCATCGGTCGTATGGTACACAATGCCGTCTTTGATCTGTACATCGGTCACACGGGCACCGCCGAGCGTTCCCCGGTCACAGCCCTGTCCGCCCTGCTCCGGGAAAAACGCCGTCCGGTCGAGCGTGATGATATAGTGTTCCCCCACAGCCTCACAGGACAGCACCTGCGCCGTGAAGGTTCTGATGTAAGCGGATCGATTGTAAAGTAAGTTTGTCATAGTGGTAGTTTCCTTGTATTTATGTAAATGTTTCGGAGGTTCTGTATCACCGTATATCAGAAATCGGGACGGAGATTGTGTCATGATGCGTCTCATCCGTCACCTTCGGTGCCACCTTCTCTCACCGGAGAAGGTATGGTACGGAATATCCCTCCCAGCGGTTCACCGTATTTCTATGAACTCACATTTATTCTACCACAAAAACCGGAAATGCACAACCCATTCTTGACAATTTTTCGCGCGTATGATAAAATAGAGGAAACAAACCAATGGAAAGGACACCTCCCATGAACAAATATTATCTTGAAAAAGCCGACATCAACAACCCCAAACTCTACGAAACGGAAGTTGTCTCCGACACCGTCATTGATATTCTGCCCGACGAAACCGCCTTTTTTGGTGTGAAGACCGCCAATGCCCGCAAGAACGCCGAGGTTTTCGCACCGGGGGATACATTCATCCTCGACTTCGGTCAGCATTGCGTCGGTTATCTTTCGTTCCGTATGCGCCATGATGACCGCTACCTTGATGCCCCTGTCAAGGTCAAGCTCCGCTTCGGTGAGACAGCATATGAAATCTCCCGCGATTTTGCATCGTACCACGGCGGTCTGTGCGCTTCATGGCTGCAGGAAGACACCATTTCCATCGATTTCCCGGAGATTGTATCTCTGCCGCGCCGCTACTGCTTCCGTTATC
>JAFUPC010000070.1 GCA_017481495.1 Clostridia bacterium | reverse complement strand
GTTGATTCGTAATCAACAGGTCACGGGTTCAAGTCCCGTCATTAGCTCCAGGGGGATTTCCCGAGTGGCCAAAGGGGACAGACTGTAAATCTGCTGTCTATCGACTTCGGTGGTCCGAATCCACCATCCCCCACCAGAAAAGCACTGCTTCGGCAGTGCTTTTTTCAATGACATCCGGATATTCTACCCGAGTATTAGATTCTTTGGATATGATAGCCGCTGCGCGGATGATGAATGAAAAGTTACTGTTTCCCGCATATTTCATTGCTATTCCCTCCCGCTTCTGAATTATTTTTCTGGAAAATCTCGAATTGTTGGAAATCCAACAGACATTTTGCGAAAAATCCGGTATAATGATACCCGTAAGTCAAACCTATCAAATCGGGAGGATATTCAAATGAACGATAAAATGTTTTGTTTTCAGTGTGAGCAGACCGCGGGATGCCGCGGATGTACGGGTGCGGCGGGGGTCTGCGGGAAAAAGGCGGACACGGCACAGCTGCAGGATCGTCTGACCGGTGCGCTGATCGGACTGGCGAGAGCGGTTTCCGGAAATGATGACCTTGTGACGGAGGAAACGCACCGGCTGGTTCTGGAGGGACTGTTCACGACGGTGACGAACGTGAACTTCAACAACGAAACGATCACGGCGCTGACGGAATGCATTCATGCGGAAAAACAGCGCATGGTTCCGGCGTGCGCGTGCTGCGCGGCTTCCTGCGGGCGCACGGATGACTACGATATGCAGAATCTCTGGGGCGCACAGGAGGATATCCGCTCACTGAAATCGCTGATTCTGTTCGGCATCCGCGGTATGGCGGCGTATGCGTATCATGCGGCAGTGCTCGGGTATCACGATGACCGCATTGACGATTTTCTCCTGACCGCCCTTGCGGTGCTCGGCGAAGATGCGCTCGGCATGGAAGAACTGCTTCCCACCGTCATGAAGGTCGGCGAGGTCAACCTCATCTGCATGGAACTGCTTGACCGCGCAAACACAGAAACATACGGAAATCCGGTTCCCACCGAAGTGTCGCTCGGAGTCGATGCCGGCCCGTTCATCGTGATTTCCGGACATGACCTGTATGACCTGAAACAGCTGCTGGAGCAGACCGCCGACCGCGGTATCAACATCTACACCCACGGCGAAATGCTCCCCGCGCACGGTTATCCGGAGCTGAAGAAATATCCGCATCTGAGGGGAAATTTCGGCACCGCATGGCAGAATCAGCAAAAAGAATTTGCATCGCTTCCGGCACCGGTTCTGTTCACGACAAACTGCCTGATGCCGCCGAAAGAAAGCTATGCCGACCGCGTTTTCACGACGGAGGTCGTCTCCTATCCGGAGATCGTCCACATCGGCGCGGACGAAAACGGGAAAAAGGATTTCACGCCCGTCATTGAAAAAGCGCTGGAACTCGGCGGGTACAAAGAAGCACAGCAGTTTACCGGTATCAACGGCGGCACCCGTGTCATGACCGGATTTGCGCGCAATGCGGTGCTGACCGCGGCACCTGCGGTCATTGAGGCCGTCAAAGCGGGAACCATCCGGCACTTCTTCCTCGTCGGCGGATGCGATGGCGCAAGGAGCGGCCGCAATTACTACACCGAATTTGTAAAGCAGACCCCCACGGATACTGTCGTCCTGACCCTCGCCTGCGGAAAATACCGTTTCAACGACCTTGATGCGGGGACGGTTGCCGGTCTGCCGCGCATCATGGAGCTGGGGCAGTGCAACGATGCGTACAGCGCCATCCGCGTGGCAATGGCTCTCGCGGAAGCATTCGGGTGCGGTGTCAACGATCTGCCGCTGTCGATGGTGCTGTCCTGGTACGAACAGAAAGCGGTCTGCATCCTGCTGACACTTCTGCACCTCGGCATCAAGAACATTCTCCTTGGCCCGACCCTACCCGCGTTCGTTTCGCCGAATGTCCTTGCGTTCCTTGTCGAGCATTACAATATTGCGCCGGTTTCTACACCGGAGGAGGATCTGGCGAAACTGCTGGGGTGAGATTACCAATCTCCTGAAATTTAAAAACACGAAAACAAGAGCCGCATGAAACACCCATGCGGTTCTTCTCATATCAATGCATCAATCGTCAAGCAGTTTGCTCATCTTCACAGGATCATAATCAAATTCCCCGAACAACGCCCGGCAATCCTCAAGATTGTCCCAATCCCGGTACTCCTTTGTCATCTCCGAAACCGGAATGGCAAACCGCTTGTGCTGATTCTTCCCGGTGTTGGAAACGAGCACCGCTTCGATCTGCGGGTCAAACACGCAGTCTACGCCGCCGATGGTCATGACGGCAGTCATGTGAGGTTTGTAGTCGTCGCCCAGACGGGAATTGACATATACGGGGAAGCAGGGCAGTCCGAGCCTGTGCATCAGAACGGCAAACGCGGACGAATAATGATCGCACCAGCCCGTCATGCCGTCGAGCATTTCTGCGGCATACATGGCGGTGTATCCCTCCAGCGCATGGTCGGCAAGCGCGATGTAGAAATATTCATACCCGCGGTCGCCCGCAAACGCGGCAACGGACACCGGAGATGCTGTGGGAGCAGGGGAAGCATACGGATTCTTTTTGTAGATCGGACGGTAGTTCCCTGCGACGGGACTGCTTCCATAAGCGCAGTTTTCCACAAGATAATCGTAGCAGGCAAGTACCTTTTCGTAGGTCGTCATGCCGTCCGTGAGAATGTCCGAGAATATTGCATCGACCATGTCGTCAAGCGGCGTGTAACCGGTGGAAATCGGGGTCAGGGGTGCCGCGTTGAGCAGTGTTTCCGCCGAAAACGCACCGGAATAGGGCGTTTTGCGCCAGCCGCACGCAAGATAGTCCGCTGTTTCCGAAGCTGGAACGGTGATCTGTGCGCCGTCTGCCGCGAATAGTGTGACGAATGCCGGTTCCACATTGTCCGTTTGGGCGGTCAGGGTCACGGACAGGCGCATTTCGGATTTTACAATGCGGAGGATGAGCGCCGCGACCTCCGCACGGGTGATGGTGCGGTCGGGCAGGAACGTCCCCATGTTGTCCGTGCCGATCGTGATGCCCGCACGATATGCCGCATATACCGCATCATAATACACCGCATCTGCCGGAACATCCGGAATCGCGCCGCCGTCCACAGTATTGATTTCCGTCCAGACGGAATCGGGCAGTGAGGACAACAGCAAAAGCAGCTCCGCGCGGGTCAGCGGAACGGAGAATTTGTCCTCCGTCAGTGCGTGCGCTCCGGTCAGAAGCCCCTTTGCCGCGCAGTAGTCAAGATACCCCTGATACCAAGGGGAACCTTCTGCCGCTGCACCGACTGCCGCCGAAAGAACCTCCTCCTCACCCGAAAGCCGTGCATTCACCCGCGCAAGCAGGGTCACGCCCTCCGCGCCTGTGATCTCTTTTCCGGGCGAAAAGGTGTCCGCATCCGTGCCGATCATAAGCCCGGTCTCAACGATCCCGGCAACGCTCCCGGCAAACCAGTCGCTCTCCGATACGTCCGAAAACGCAGATGCGGAGATGGTAAAAATGACGGTCGAAAACAAGAGGGAAACGGCAAAAAACAATAGAAGAAAACGGTAGATTTTCTGCAAGTTCAGTCTCCTTTGGCAAATGTTTTGCCGTTGGCAAATGTTTTGCTGTTGGCAAGTGTTTTGCCGTTGGCAAGTGTTTTGTCCCGTTCCAGCATGAAGCGCAGATACTGACCGGTGTACGATGCGGGATTTTCCGCAATCTCCTCCGGTGTACCGACACAAACGACGGTTCCGCCGCCGTCGCCGCCCTCGGGACCGAGGTCGATGATGTGATCGGCGGTTTTGATCATGTCGAGATTGTGTTCGATGACGATGACGGAGTTTCCGGCATCCACGAGCCGCTGCAAGACTTCAATGAGCTTCGCAACGTCCGCCGCGTGCAGACCCGTCGTCGGTTCGTCTAAAATGTAGACGGTGCGGCCGGTCGCACGGCGGGACAGCTCGGTCGCCAGCTTCACGCGCTGTGCTTCGCCGCCGGACAGGGTCGTTGACGACTGCCCGATCTTGATATAGCCGAGACCGACGTCGTAAAGGGTTTGCAGTTTGTTTGCAAGGCGGGGAAGATTTGCGAAAAACTCCAGCCCCTCCTCCACCGACATATCGAGAACATCAGCGATGCTCTTGCCCTTGTAGGTGCAGGCGAGGGTATCACGGTTGTAGCGCTTGCCTTTGCAGACGTCGCACGTCACATACACGTCCGGCAGAAAGTGCATTTCGATGCACTTCACGCCATCGCCCTCACAGGCTTCACACCGTCCACCTTTGATATTGAACGAAAACCGTCCCGCCGTGTAGGCGCGTTTCTTCGCTTCAATGGTCTGCGCGAACAGATTGCGGATGTCGGTAAACAGGCCGGTATATGTTGCCGGATTGGAACGCGGCGTGCGGCCGATGGGACTCTGGTCGATCTGGATGACCTTGTCGAGCGCATCCATGCCCTCAATGCGTGTGTGCTTGCCGGGGTAGGTGATGGCGCGGTTCAGTTCCTTTGCAAGTGCGCGGTACAGAATCGCGTTGACAAGCGACGATTTTCCCGACCCCGACACGCCGGTCACGCATAAAAACAGTCCGAGCGGAAAGTCCACTGTGACATTTTTCAGATTGTTTTCTTTGGCACCGACTACGCGCAGGAATTTTCCGTTTCCGGTGCGGCGGATGGCGGGAACGGGAATGCGCTTCCGCCCGGACAGATAATCGCCGGTGATGGACGCAGTGTTCGCCATGACCTCCGCGGGTGTGCCCTGCGCGACGATCTGTCCGCCGTGAATGCCAGCCCCCGGGCCGATGTCCACGATATAGTCGGACGCGAGCATCGTTTCCTCATCGTGTTCCACGACGATGACCGAGTTGCCGACATCGCGCAGATTCTGCAAGGTCTCGATCAGCTTGTGGTTGTCGCGCTGATGCAGACCGATGGACGGCTCGTCGAGAATGTACAACACGCCCATCAGGGAAGAACCGATCTGCGTTGCCAGACGGATGCGCTGTGCTTCGCCGCCGGACAGTGTTCCCGCACGGCGGGAGAGGGTCAGATAATCAAGGCCTACGTTGACAAGGAAGCCGAGCCGCGCGCGGATCTCTTTTAGGATCTCCCCGGCGATCTGCTGTTCGGTGTCCGTCAGCTGACCGTCCAGCGAATTGACGAATGCCAGTGCTTCGGACACGGACTGACCACAGAATTCATCGATATTTTTTCCGCACACCGTGACGGCAAGCACCGCAGGATTCAAACGGCGGCCCTTGCATTTCGGACACGGCGTGTCATCGACAAACTGTTCGTAATAATCGGATTTGTCCCAGTTCATGCGCTCCGTGACTTTGGCGACAATGCCTTCCCACTTCATGTCCTTGCGCTGAACACGGGATTCAAAGGAGCGTGTGATGTCGTAGGTCTCGTTTCCGGTGCCCCAGAGCAGGGCGTTCAGCGCTTTTTCGGAGTAGTCCTTGATCGGCGTTTTCAGGGTGAACCCGTATTTTTTTCCGACGGCGTCGAAAATCGGGCGCGACCAGGTGCTGTCCTCCAGCGACTTGAAGCCGTTGACGTTGATGGCGCCGTCGGCAAGCGACAGCTCCTTGTCAGGAATGACCTTGTCCGGATTGATGACGCGCATTTCGCCGATGCCCGCGCAGTGTTCGCACGCACCCATCGGGTTGTTGAACGAAAACATCCGCGGCGCAAGCTCTCCGATGGAGAAATTGTGCTCCTCGCAGGCATAACTCTGCGAAAACGCCATTTCTTCCTCGTACCCATCCGGCGGTTCCGGCAGGGATATGAGCAGATTTCCGTCCGCCAGCCGCAGAGCCGCTTCCACAGAATCGGACAGACGGGCACGGATGTCGTCTTTCATGACCAGACGGTCAACGACGATCTCGATGGTGTGCTTTTTATTTTTATCAAGGGAAATTTCCTCGGATAACTCATACATCGAGCCGTCCACGCGCACGCGGACGTACCCGCCCTTTTTCGCATCCTCGAAAATCTTTTCGTGCATACCCTTTTTGCCGCGCACCACGGGTGCAAGCACGAGAAATTTCGTCCGTGCGGGCAGGGTGCAGATCTTGTCAAGGATCTGGTCGACGGTCTGCTGACGGATTTCCTTGCCGCAGACGGGACAGTGCGGAATGCCGATGCGCGCGTACAGAAGCCGCAGATAATCGTAGATTTCCGTGACCGTGCCGACGGTGGAACGCGGGTTTTTCGATGTGGTCTTCTGGTCGATGGAGATTGCCGGGGAAAGTCCTTCGATGGAGTCCAGCTCCGGCTTGTCCATCTGCCCCAGAAACATTCTTGCGTAAGAGGACAGCGATTCGACGAACCGGCGGTGTCCTTCCGCGTATATGGTGTCAAACGCGAGCGATGATTTTCCCGATCCCGAAAGTCCCGTAAAAATAACAAGCTTGTCGCGCGGAATGGTCAGGTCGACGTTTTTCAGATTGTTCACGCGCACGCCTCTGACGGATAAATATTGTGATGCCAAGGCTTTTGTTCTCCTTTATTTCAGATTGGATGCCGCTTTGATTTCATTGATGCGATCGCGCAGATACGCCGCGCGTTCAAATTCGAGATTCTTTGCGGCGAGCTTCATCTCGGCGGTCAGTTCTGTGATGAGCGAATCGCGCTCCTGCTGGGATACGGGAAGTGTGTCTTTCTTTTTGCCCGTCTTCTTCCCACGGCCGGATGCTGCGGCGATCTCGTCCTTTGCACGCAGTTCGATGACATCACGCACTGGTTTGATGATGGTCTTCGGGACGATGCCGTTTTCTTCGTTGTATTTCATCTGGATGACGCGGCGGCGGTTGGTCTCATCGATGGCGTATCGCATGGACTTCGTTACCGTGTCCGCATACAGAATGACCTTGCCGTCCGCATTCCGCGCCGCACGGCCGATGGTCTGCACAAGGGACGTCTCCGAACGGAGCAGACCCTCCTTGTCCGCATCGAGCACCGCGACCAGCGACACCTCCGGCAGGTCGATGCCCTCGCGGAGCAGATTGATGCCGACCAGAACGTCAAACACGCCGAGCCGCAGATCGCGCAGAATCTCTGTGCGCTCCATCGTTTCGACATTGTGGTGAATGTAGCGCACCCGCACACGGTTCGATTCCAGATATTCGGTCAGGTCTTCCGCCATTTTCTTTGTCAGTGTCGTGACCAGCACGCGCTCCCCGCGTTCTGCGCGGATGCGGATCTCACCGAGCAGGTCGTCGATCTGTCCTTCAATCGGACGAACTTCGACTTCCGGATCAAGAAGCCCGGTCGGGCGGATGAGCTGTTCCACCTGCTGGGCGGAATGCTGTTTTTCATATTCGGACGGCGTTGCGCTGACGAACACAGTCTGATTCAGCTTGGTTTCAAACTCCTCAAAGCACAAGGGACGGTTGTCAAACGCAGACGGCAGACGGAACCCGTAATCGACGAGATTCTGCTTGCGCGCCCGGTCACCCCCGCTCATGCCGCGTACCTGCGGAAGCGTGACGTGCGATTCATCGACGAACAACAGAAAATCGTCGGGGAAGAAGTCGAGCAGGGTGTAGGGGGTCGAGCCGGGGTCGCGGCCGCTCATCACGCGGGAATAGTTTTCCACGCCGGAGCAGAAGCCGATCTCGCGCAACATTTCCAGGTCGTAGCGTGTCCGCTCCTCAATGCGCTGGGCTTCGATGAGCTTGTTCTGTGCGCGGAAAAATTCGATGCGCTCCAGCATCTCATCTTCGATCATCGCAAACGCCTTTTCGCGCTTTTCGTCGGAGACCGCGTAATGCGTCGCCGGATAGATCGGATAATAGGAAAGATTTTCGGTCACCTCGCCGGTCACCACGTTGATGAGCGATACCCGGTCGATCTCATCGCCGAAAAATTCCACGCGCACGGCCTTGTCGTGCATGGAAGCGGGAAACACATCCACCGTGTCGCCGCGCACCCGGAACTTGTCGCGCGTGAACGCAAAGTCGTTGCGGTCGTAGCTGATGCGAATCAGCCGTTCGATAAAATCGTCGCGTTCCATCTGCAAACCGGGTCGGACACCGAGCAGTTGTTTCTTGTATTCCGCCGGGTCGCCGAGCGAATAAATACACGACACGGACGACACGATGATGACGTCCCGCCGCTCAAGCAGAGACGAGGTCGCC
>JAFUPC010000069.1 GCA_017481495.1 Clostridia bacterium | reverse complement strand
GTCGGGGAGCTTGCGGAAAAGGTCGGCTTTACGATGGCGAACGTCTCGCTTCTCAAAAACGGCAAAATCAAAGCGCTGAAGCTGTCCACGCTTGACCGACTGTGCCGGGTACTGGACTGTCAGCCGGGCGATCTTTTGGAATATGTCCCGGGAGACGCGGAGGACGAAACCGATGACGGATAATCTGTGGGATGCCGTAATCGTCGGTGCGGGGCCTGCGGGTGCGGTCTTTGCGGCGGAGCTTGCGCATCGCTGTCCGCAGAAAAAACTGCTTCTGCTCGACGGGCAGGACAGGGAACATCCCAAGCCCTGCGGCGGACTTCTCGCGCCCGATGCGCAGAAGCTGCTTGCCGGACTGCATCTGACCCTGCCGAACACCGTGCTTGCCGACCCGCAGATCTTTGCGGTCGATACGGTGGACTTGCAGAGCGGACAGCGGCGGCTGTACCAGCGGCATTATCTCAATATGGACCGGTACGCCTTTGACCGTTATCTTTTGTCCCGCGTGCCGGATACCGTGCGCATCGTTCGTGCCCGCTGTACGGAAATCAAAGAGCAGAACGGCATTTACACGCTGAAAACGAACGGCGGACAGACTTTCCGCACAACGGATGTCATCGGTGCGGACGGCGGAAATTCCCGTGTGCGCCGGATGCTCATGGGGCATCTGCCGTATACCTATACCGCCATTCAGGAATGGTATCCGGAGAGTGCGGACACAGCGGAACTGCCGCATTATGCCTGCATCTTTGACGCGGAAACGAGCGACAGCTGTTCGTGGCTCATCCGCAAGAACGGCTGTGTGATTTTCGGCGGCGCGTTTGCAAAAACGGGCTGTCATGCGGCGTTTGAAGCACAGCGCGCACGGCTGGAAGCGTATTTCGGCATCCGGTTCGGCACGCCCGAAAAGCGGGAAGCGTGTCCCGTGACCTCACCGCGGCGGATACGGGACTTTACACCGGGGCGGCCGCACGTCTATCTCATCGGTGAGGCGGCGGGATTCATCAGCGCAAGCTCGTTTGAGGGCATCAGCTCCGCCATGCAGAGCGGTCGGATGCTGGCAGATGCCTTTGCAAAAGGGAAGAGCTCCGCCGACATTTTCCGTCTTTACAGAAAAAATACGCGAGGACTCCGCGCAAAGCTTCTTTGCAAAATCGGAAAACGCGCGATTTTATGCAATTCTACACTGCGGTTCTGGATTATGAAAAGCGGGGTGCAGAGTATTCCGCGTTTGGATGGGGAGGGTATCAGGATATGAAAAAAACGATTTGGGCACGGATTTTTCGCATTGCGCTGTTTCTGCCGCTCATTCTGTTTGTCATTGTGATCCCGAGCGCGCGGCCGTTTCTGTATGAAGGGAATTCTTACTACATCACTTATCGTATTGATGGATACAACATCTTTGACTTTACGGTTCTGTATCCGGCGGCATTTCTTCTGACCGGAATACTGACGGGTGCGGCAGAGAAAGGAAAGGGAAAGAAAATGATGTATCTGCTTTCGGGCGGTGTCAGCATTCTGCTTGCCCTGCCAATGATTCTGTACCGTTCTCTGCGATGGAATCTGTTCGACGGCTCTTGGGTACTGTGCCTGCTGACGGTTTATCTTACCGCATTTACACTTGGTGTTCTTGCCGTGTTTTTGCTTTGCAGGATGATGCGGTCTGTAAGAGGAGATTATCGCCGTTATTTGGAAAAACGGGATAAGAAATCGTGAACACATTTAAAAAGAAACATCCGCCGGCTCATGATACCGGCGGATGCGTTTTTATGCGTGATGCAATATCAGATTTTGACTTCCTCGTGCTTTTCTGCGGAAGCGTAGATACCGTCGAGCATTCTCTGAACGGTGACAGCATCCTCGATGGGGGAGATCGGGGTCTTGCCGGTGTTCAGGCAGTCAACGAAGTGCGCAATTTCTTCCTTGAAGAAGTTATTGGGCGTGATCTCCGGCTTTTCGGTGGAGAGATAACCCTCTGCATCTTCGCCGTAAATGGTCAGCGGCTCAAACGTACAGCCTGCCTTGGAACCGTACAGGACGGTGGTGGCGGACTCGACACCATTGATCGCCCATGCGATCTCTGCGACCATAGACTTGCCGCCCTCAAAGCGGAAGAAGACGGATGCGGAATCCTCGGTGTTGAAAACGCCATTGCCCTTGCCGAACGGTTCCCATCTGCCGACACCCTTGGTCTGGTAGTCGCCGATGCGGTAGGAGGTTTCCGCGGAAACGGAAACAGGCTTCGGTCTGCCCATCAGATACCAGGTACGGTCGATGGCATGGACACCGATGTCGAGAACGGGGCCGCCGCCTGCAAGCTCCTTGTCAGTGAACCAACCGCCGGGGGTACCGCGGCGGCGGACATAGGAGGTCTTTGCGTAGTAGATTTCGCCGAACTTGCCCTCATCGCGCAGTTCCACGAACTTCTGCTGTTCTGCGCCGTAACGGGTGACGACGGCGAGCATGAACTGCACACCCGCTTCCTTGACAGCGGCTTCGATGGCAAGACCCTGTTCCAGCGTTGCTGCCAGCGGCTTTTCGCAGAGAACGTGCTTGCCTGCCTTTGCGGCAGCGATGGCAACCGGTGCGTGTGCCGCGGTCCAGGTGCAGACATCGATGTAATCGACATCCGGCTCGTTTGCGAGCAGTTCTTCAACCGATGCGTAAGCGTGCGGGATACCGAACTTTTCAGCGGCAGCCTGTGCGCGTTCCAGGACGATGTCCGCGATGGCGACGACCTCGACGGAATCGGTCAGCTCCGCATATGCCGGGAGGTGTGCGCTGGTGGAAATGTTGCCCGCGCCGATGATACCGACTTTTAACTTTTTCATGGTGGTTTCTCCTTTATGTTCCGGTGTGCGGTCGGATTTCCGCACACTTTATATTTTGTTATGACAATTCTATCATATCTTTGACAGAATGTCAAGAGGTTTTCAGAAATTGATGGTGAAAGACAGGCATTTTGTACCGGTCAGCGCCTCGCTTTTCGCATCCGGCTGATGCGTTCCGGCGTACAGGGTGTACTGTGTTCCGCGCACGGCACGGATGCCGTCCTCATCGACCGACAAGAATGCGGTAGTGGGAATTTCCACGGCGACCGTCTTTTCCTGTCCCGGTGCGAGCGAAATGCGTGCGAATCCGCACAGCGAATAATAAGGAACGGCGCACGGCGCGTTGTCGTGCAGATACAGCTCAATGACATCGTCGCACCGGACGTCTCCCGGATTCTGCACGGTGACGGATGCGATGCCGTTTTCGTAGGAAAGTGCTTTGACCAGAACCGTTCCGTAGGTCAGACCGTAGCCGAATGGGTAGAGAATATTGTCCTGCGTGTAGCGGTAGGTGCGGTTTTTCATCGAATAATCGGTGAAATCAGGCAGTTTTTCCGTGTCCTCGTAGAACGTGACGGGCAGTTTTCCGGATGGCGCGAAATCACCGAACAGGATGGAAGCCGCCGCTTCGCCGCCCATCTGTCCGGGATACCAGACATGGAGCAGGGCATCGGCATCGATTTCCGTGTTGATGGCACTGCCTGCGGCGCAGAGAACGATGAGCGGCTTGCCGGTCTCTTTCAGTGCCCTCAGAAGTACCCGCTGGGACTCGGGGAGCAGGAGACTGCGCTTGTCGCCCGCCGCGTATTCGTTGGAAGCATCGCCCTCCTCGCCCTCGATAGATGCATCCAGTCCGACACACGCGATGACGACGTCAGCACACACCGCCGCTTCCAGCGCTTCCGCAAGACGGTCGTGGTCGCCATCGTTGTTGCAGTTTTCGGAGCGGAGCTTGTACAGATGTGCGCCCGGGGCGGTGATGACACGGCCGGGGAATCTGTCCTGAATACCTTCAAGGAACGTGATGTAGCGGTCGGCGGTACCCATGTAGTTGCCCTCCAGCGCTGTCCGGCTGTTTGCGTTCGGGCCGATGACGGCAATCGTGGAAATTTTTTCCTCGTCAAGCGGCAGGATACCGTTGTTTTTCAAGAGAACCATGGATTCGAGCGCGCACTGCCATGCGATGTCCTTGTGGTCGTCGCAGGCGACAACAGAGTAGGGAATATCGTCGTATTCCGTGCCGCCGTCGAACATACCGAGCCGGATGCGCGTGCGCATCAGATGGACACACGCCCGACGGATGTCGTCCTCGGAAACAAGTCCTTCCTCGTATGCGGTCAGAATCTGCGCATAACAGCCGCCGCAGTTGACGTCACAGCCGTTTTTCAGCGCAATCGCCGCGGAATCGACGGCATTTGCCGTGATGTGATGGAATGCGTGGAAATCGGAAATGGCACCGCAGTCGGAGACGAAATAGCCGTCAAAACCCCATTCCCGCAAGATCTCCTGCAAAGCGGGGGAGGCACAGGCGGGTTCTCCGTTGACACGGTTGTAAGCACCCATGATGCCCTCGACGTGCGCATCCCGCACCAGTGCTTCAAACGCCGGCAGATAGGTCTCGTAAAGGTCTTTTTTTCCGATGACCGCATCGAAGCTGTGGCGCATATTTTCCGGTCCCGAATGGACGGCGAAATGCTTTGCGCACGCGGCGGCGCGCAGAACCGGCCCGTTTCCCTGAAGACCCTCAACATACGCTTTGCCGCATTCGGCGGTCAGATACGGGTCCTCACCGTAGGTCTCGTGACCGCGGCCCCAGCGGGGGTCACGGAAAATGTTGATGTTTGGCGACCAGAACGTCAGTCCCTTGTAAATGCCGGTATCGCCGCGCTTCTGATAACCGTTGTATTTGGCGCGCGCTTCGGTAGAAACGATCTCCGCGGCGGTTTTCAGGGTGTCGGTGTCGAACATGGCGGCAAGACCGATGGCCTGCGGGAATACCGTTGCCGTACCGGAGCGGGCAACACCGTGCAGTGCTTCGTTCCACCAGTTGTAGGCGGGAATACCGAGTCTCGGGATGGCGGGGGCATCGTAGCGGAGCTGGGACGCGGCTTCCTCGACGGTCATTTCGGCGACCAGTGCTTCGGCGCGTTCTTCGGCGGTGAGGGCGGTGTCTTCGTAGCGTTTCATTGTCGGTGTCCTCTCTTGGGTTGGATGTTTTTCTATCAGAGCAGATGATATTCGTTTGCGAGCAGATGGCGGATGGGTTCGTCTTCATCAATGCCGCAGAAGCGTGCGGTCGGACGGTAGAAGCGGTTGTCACGGGTGTCGTCATTGATGGAAGAAACCTCGCCCGCGATGAGCGTTCCCGTGCCTGCTTTTGCGAAAATGCGGTGGTACAGTCCCGGTGTCAGCGTGATGGAATTGCCGTTTGTGATCTCCATAACGGTGCCTGCGGGGACAACATTGCGGATGCCGTCCGTGTAAACGGTGACGTCACCCTCGCGGTCAAGCTCCCCGTCCGGCAGGGAATTGTAGACTTCGATGCACATCACGCCGCCCGCGCGGTTGATGATGTCCTCGGTTTTTTCAAAGTGGAAATGGAGCGGGATCTCCTGCGCGGGGTCATCGGAAAAGATGAGATATTTTTCGGCATACGGAACGCCGCGCCCGTCCCCCGAACCGTTGCGCACGGTGAACAGCGTACAGCCGACATGGGCAAAGTCTCCTGAGCTGAAGTCCGTGACATCCCAGCCAAGCATGACAGCGATGGCGTTTTCGCAGTCGGCTTTTCTCGTCCTCCATTCCTCTGGGGTGAAGTACGCAAACGAGGGGAGGGTGATGTTTTCGTGTTTGAGCGCCGCCATTGCTCCCTCAACGGCGGTGTTGATCTCGGAGCGTTTCATTTTTGCGTTCCTTTCTGAAATTAAAAAGTATTTAGAAATTACAGGTCAATTGCTATATACCGTTTATGAATTACAGCGTGTACCCGGAAACCACGATTCCGTCAAGAGATTTCCATGTGAATGTCCCGTTTTCGTAGGTCATATAGCCGTGAACGCTGTTTTCCTTGGGAATGGAGACGGAGCCGGGATTCAGATAAAGGTAATCCCCCTTGTCGCGGCAGGCGGGGACATGGGTGTGACCGTTGATGAGAACGTCGCCCCGGCACAGCTTCGGCGGTTCGTTCTCGGAGAAATGATGACCGTGGGTAAGATAGAATTTCCGTCCGGCATCGTACAGAACCGCGTAATCGGCGAGAATCGGGAAATCAAGTACCATCTGGTCGACCTCCGTGTCACAATTCCCGCGCACGCAGAGCAGCTTGTCGGCGACATCGTTCAGAAGCGTGATGACTTCTTTCGGCGCGTATTCTTCGGGCAGATCGTTGCGCGGGCCGTGGTACAAAAGGTCGCCGAGCAGAATGAGCGTCTGGGCGCCCTCACGCGCAAAGGCGGAAAGCAGCTCACGGCAATATTTTGCCGAGCCGTGGATGTCGGATGCAATCATAAGTTTCATGGATGTTGTTTCTCCTGTTTTGATAATTTACGGATAATATGGAAGTACATCGGGAGCAGAAGCAAGTCTGCCGCGACCCATGCCGCGGGATTGGCGTAACAGACGGCGGTAAAGCCAATGGAGCGGACGAACAGATTCGCCACTGCCGCACGCGCGACCAGTTCAAACACCCCTGCCGTCATCGCAGGCACGCCATATCCCATCCCTTGGATGGCATTGCGGAACACGAAAATGAGCGCAAGCGGCGCATAAAACAGACCGCAGATGTCAAGGTACTGCCCGACCCGCGCGAGGATTTCCGTTTCCTCGGCGTCAAGGAAGAGCAGAGCGACGTATTCGCCGCAAGTACGGACGAAGATACAGCAGACCGCACTTAACACGAGCGCCGCACAGGTACACTGGAACATCCCTTTTTTGATGCGGTCGATGCGCCATGCGCCGAGGTTCTGACCGCAGTAGGTTGCCATCGTGATGCCCAGCGTTTCCATCGGGGCGAAGATGATGTTCTGTACCTTTGCCGCGGCGGTGTTCGATGCGATGATGTCCGAGCCGAGGGTATTGATGGCGCTTTGCAGGACGATGGAGCCGATGGCGGTGATAGAGAACTGGAATGCCATCGGCAGACCGATGGAGAGCAGTTTTCCCGCGATCTTCACGTCAAAGCGCATATCTTCCTTTTTCGGGTGCAGAATCGGGAATTTCTTTACAATCCAGAGAAAGCACAGAAGGCCGGAAACCAGTTGGGAGATGATGGTCGCCAGTGCCGCACCGCCCACGCCCATCCGGAACACGGCGATAAACAGCAAATCCAGCGCAATGTTCAGGGCAGAGGAGACGATGAGAAAGTATAGCGGGGAGCGCGAGTCGCCGACGGAGCGCATCAGTCCTGCTGTGATATTGTAGAACATACAGAACGGAATACCCGCGAAAATAATGATGATGTAGGTATAGGAATCGCTGAAAATGTCGTCCGGTGTGTCCATCAGATGAAGGAGTCCGCCGGTCGTGAACATCATCAGTGTGGTGACGACTGCCGCGATGAAAAGACCCAGCCACAGGATATTGGCGATACAGCGGCGCATATTTTTGTGGTCGCCCGCACCGAAATACTGCGCAACGGGAATGCAGAAACCGCTCGACACGCCGTTGACAAACCCGATGATGAGAAACGAAATGGAGCCGGTCGCGCCGACGGCTGCAAATGCGGAGGTACCGATACACTGTCCGACGATGATGCTGTCAGCCATATTGTAGAACTGCTGGAATAAATTGCCGACGAGAATCGGCAGGGAAAACAGCAGAATCAACCGGATGGGGGAGCCTTGTGTCATATCGCGGACACGGGAATTGGTTTGTGTCATAAAAAGATCGGTCCTTTCGGGTGCGGGAATGCCGGATGTGTCGACTGCATTGTTTTTCCGGTGGATGGACACATCTCTTATATATTGTATCGCAAAAAAACACGGATGTCAATGGTTATTGAAAAATTATTCACAGAATCTTTATTTCCTGACCATAGAATTTTCCGTAAAAATATGCTATAATAGATAAGTAATATTTGTTCGTGAATTTATGAACAGAAAAGGGAGGCGTTTTTTTGCGGAAAGCGTTGCTTGAAAAGCTGCGGGAGGCGATGATCTCGGTTCTGCCCGTGGCTGTCATCGTATTTTTATTGTATCTGTCCCCGTTTACCACGCTGTCGGACACGGAACTTTATACGTTCCTCGGCTCGACGGTTGTGCTCATTCTGGGTGTCGCACTGTTCAATCTCGGTGCGGACCTTGCAATGACACCGATGGGCGAACAGGTCGGTGCGGGTCTGTCGAAGTCCCGGAAAATGGGACTGCTTCTGTCCGTATCGTTTATTCTCGGGGTACTCATCACGGTGTCGGAGCCTGACTTGTCCGTGCTTGCGGCACAGGTCAAGGAGATCATTCAGCCGAATGCCCTCATCTGGACGGTCGGCATCGGTGTCGGTTTGTTTCTGACGCTGGCGGTGATGAAGATTTTGTTCCGGAAGAGCCTTTCGTCGATGCTGATGTACTTCTACATGATTCTGTTTGCGGTCTCGTGTGTGGTCGTCATGAACGGCGGAGAGGATTTCCTTGCGGTCGCCTTTGACTCCGGCGGTGTCACGACCGGCCCCATCACTGTTCCGTTCCTGATGGCGCTCGGTGTCGGTATCTCCGCAACCATCGGCGGCAAACACGCGGCGGAAAACAGCTTCGGTATGGTCGCGCTCTGCTCGGTCGGCCCTATCCTCGCAGTTCTGATTCTCGGCATGGGATCAGACGGCGGCATGACTTACAAAATTCCGTATGAGGACGTTTCCTCAATTCTGATGCACGTACCGGAGATGATCGTTTCTGTCATGGAAGAGGTCGCCATTGCGCTTGGCATGATTGTGGCGGCGTTCGCGATTCTGCAGTTCACGGTTCTGAAACTGCCCAAAAAGAGGCTCATCAAAATCGGCATCGGTATCATTTATACATATTTCGGTCTGGTGCTGTTTCTGGGCGCGGTCAACATCGGCTATATGCCGGTCGGTTACCGTCTCGGACGGGAGCTGGCACAGCAGGATTCCGTGTTCATCATCCTGTTCGGCTTTTTGCTTGGTTTGGTCGTCGTACTTGCCGAACCTGCCGTCCATGTCCTGAAAAAGCAGGTGGAAGCAGTGACAGACGGTCGTATTTCCGGCCGCTCGATGATGCTCGCCCTCTCCATCGGTGTCGGCATC
This sequence comes from Clostridia bacterium, assembly GCA_017481495.1. Taxonomy (GTDB): domain Bacteria; phylum Bacillota; class Clostridia; order Oscillospirales; family CAG-272; genus RGIG3925. Next base: position 26,924 of record JAFUPC010000069.1, on the reverse strand, counting down.
TCGCTCGGTCTTTCGATGCTCCGCATCGTCTGCGATTTCAGCATTTTCTACTACCTGATTCCCGGTTATCTTTTGTCGCTCGGTCTGTCGTTCTTTGTGCCGCCGATCTATACGGCGATCGCGTTTGACTCCGGCGGTGTTGCATCGGGTCCCTTGACCTCCGGCTTCATTCTGCCGTTTGCGGTCGGCATCTGTGCCGTCATCGGCGGGGAAGCAAAGGTCTTGCAGAATGCGTTCGGTATCGTTGCTATGGTCGCCATGACGCCCTTGATCACGATCCAGCTGCTTGGCTTCCGTTCCGTCGTTGCATCCAAGCTCAAGCGGCAGATCGCGATGCGCCGGATCCTCGAAGCGGACGACGACCGCATCATTGACTTTATGTAACGGAGGAATGTTTGAAAATAAATTTTCAAACCGGATTTTGTGACTTTCGCAGTCTTGCGACTGCGATTTTATGCAAGCATAGAACCAGTCCCAATTCTCCAAGAAAGGAAACTTTTGCTACGCAAAAGCAATGTTTATAATTATGGATAATCAGAAAAAGGCGATTCCCGCAGGTGCGCTTCTGAAATGCAAGCTGCTTGTAACGGTCGTTGACCAGAAAAAGGAAGATTTCTTCACCGACTATTTGCAGAGCTTTCATGTGAATCTGCTTCTGACCATGCGCGGTGAGGGAACCGCGAAAACGGAAATGCTGCAGATGCTGGGACTTTCCGATTCCGGAAAAGCCGTGATTTTCAGCATCATCCGCGAAGACTGTGTCCGTGCGGCGTGTGACGGTCTTGCCGAAAAGTTCCGCACCGTGAAAAACGGCCGCGGCATCGCGTTCACCGTTCCGCTGTCGAGCGTTGTCGGCTCGGCGGTATATCGTTTCTTATCAGACCAGCGAATTGAGGGAGGAAACTGACTTATGAAATATGAATGTGTCCTTTGCATTGTCAACGAGGGCTTCTCCGATACCGTCATGGATGCGGCAAAGACCGCAGGTGCGCGCGGCGGTACGGTGCTTCACGCACGCGGAACCGGTGCAAGAGAGGCGGAGACGTTCTTCGGCATCACCGTGCAGGAGGAAAAGGAGATCGTCATGATCCTGATTCCCGCGGAGCTGAAAGCAGAGGTTCTGCACGCGCTGTATCATGCCGTCGGTCTGCATACACCGGGACAGGGCATCGCGTTTGCGCTTCCCGTGGACGATGTGGTCGGCATTGATTCCACCGGCGCGGCAGCCGCGGACGGTTCTGCGGCGCAGAAATCCGAAAAGAAGAAAAAATAATTTTCAAGGGGAACCTTTTATACGGGGCGGAACGCGCAGGCAGACCGCTCCGTCTGTCCTTTCAAACAGATTCCGTGAAATTTTCATTGTGCTGTCACCGGACAGCAGAGTCCGTTTCAGAAAAATGAGGTATAATACTATTTATTAAATGATAAAGAAGGCATAACAATGAGTTTGAAACAGGGAAGCACCGCAGTTCTTGCGGCAGCTGTGATGATGGGACTTTTTACGTTCGGCGGATGCAATACCGCGCAGACGGATACCGATGTTGCCGCGGGGAATGCGGAAACCGTCGTACAAATGAACGCGGGCGCGCTGTTCTCCGAAAAAACACTTGCCGCATGGGACGGGGATGCGGAGATTCATGAGATCGTACTCTCCGACGACGGCATCAAAGCGGACAAAAACACCGTCACGGTCGACGGCACTACCATCACCATTCTGTACGGTGGTGCCTATCACATCACGGGAACGCTTGGCGAGGGCAATCTCGTCATTGACACGGACAAATCCGCCGATGTGAAGATCCTTTTTGACGGTGCGCATATCACCTCCTCCACAGATGCGGCGCTGTATGTCGCACAGGCGGGAGATGTGTTCCTTTATACTGCTGACGGAACGGAAAACACGCTGGCGTCCTCTTATGATTTTTCGCAGAACACCGATTCAAACGTCGATGCTGCGGTCTTCTCCAAGGACGACCTGACATTGTCCGGGACGGGTTCCCTTGTGGTCGTCTCGGCATACGGGCACGGCATTGTGTCAAAGGATGACCTGTATGTGGTCTCCGGCGATTATTCCGTTTCCGCCGCGGAACACGGGCTGTGCGCAAAGGACAGCGTGAATATCCTTGACGGCACCTTCACGGTGGACTGTGGAAAAGACGGCATCCACGCAGAAAACAACGACGATGCGGCACTCGGCTCTGTGTACCTGCTCGGCGGGACATATGACGTGACGGCAGCGGGCGACGGGATTTCCGCATCGAACATCCTGCAGATTGACGGCGGGGATTATACGATTGTTTCCGGCGGCGGTGCGGCAAATGCGGCGGCGCATACGGAGGAGGATTTCGGCATGGGCGGCCGCGGCGGATGGTTTTCCCGCGGCGGAGAGGTCTCGCGGGGTGATGAGCAGACGGATTCTTCTGCCGGTGAAACAGAAGACACTTCCGTGACTGACAGCTTCAAGGGTCTGAAAGCCGGTACAGAACTGCGCATCACGGACGGGACATTCTCCCTTGACACATCTGACGATGCTCTGCACGCAAACGGTAATGTCACGGTGGCAGGCGGCAGCTTCACCATCGCTGCGGGCGATGACGGCATCCACGCCGATGATACGCTGACTGTATCGGGCGGTGAGATCACCATCACGAAAAGCTACGAGGGGCTTGAGGGAACCATCATCACGATTGCCGGCGGAAAAACCGTTCTCACCGCGTCTGACGACGGTCTGAATGCGGCAGGCGGAAACGATTCCTCCGGATTCGGCGGTTTCGGCGGCGGAAGCGGAATGGATATGTTTTCTTCTGACGGGGAAAGCTGTATCGTCATTTCCGGCGGGTATCTGTCTGTCAATGCGGGCGGCGACGGCATTGATTCCAACGGCGACCTTGTCGTCACGGGCGGCGAAACGTATGTGGATGGTCCCGCGGACAGCGCAAACGGTGCGCTTGATTATGCGGGAAGCGGAAGTGTTTCCGGTGGAATCTTCATCGCGCTCGGCGGCTCCGGGATGGCGATGAATTTTGATGACAGCTCCTCACAAGGTACTGCGCTCATCATGCTGTCCGCCGGGCAGAACGCGGCTCCCGTTACGCTGTACGATGCCGACGGAAACGTGTTATTTACCTATGCGGCACAGAAAACCTACAATTCGGTTCTGATCTCCATACCGGAATTGCAGACGGGGAACACCTACACCCTTACCGCAGGGGATGCGGAAACGGAATTCGTCATGCAGTCCACTGTCTACGGCTCCAGCATGGGAATGGGCGGAATGAACGGCGGCGGAACTCCCGACAACGGGAAGCAAAACGGCGGCTTCGGCGGCCGCGGAAACCGCGGCGATATGGGCGGAAACACGGGCGGCGGGATTCCCGACATGGGTGAAATTCCCGGCGTCGAGACCGATGCCGACGGAAACGCGGTCGTTCCGGATATGCCCGGGGACGGTGAGGTTCCCGATATGCCGGACGGCGGCGGACAGATGCCGGGCGGTATGACACCACCGGAAATGGGCGGGAAAATGCCGGGCGATATTCCCGGGAACGGCGGTATGTAACCGGTCGTTCATCGGACAAAAAACAGGCGATACCTTCCGCCGGCAAGCGGTTTGGGTATCGCCTTTTTCATGTTACATCAGATCCCCGACATACCGGAGTGCCGCTTCGTCCGTTTTCTGTTCCAGACGGAGCGTGTTGCGGATGTGTTCGTCGCACTGCATGACGATGCGGAACGCGGTCATGGCATCGTCGAGGGTCGGGAAACCGTCGGTGTCATTTTCGATCATGTCGATGAGCGCACAGAGCTGTGCGTACATATCCTTATATTTACAGCGGATATTGATGGAAGAATAGGTTTCGGTGCGCTTGTCGTAATACTCGATGAGATCGCCCTCTTCCTTGTTAGCGGTACGGTAATCGGCGAGAATGATCTTGATGCGGCCGTCCGTGCCGACAAATTCTTTGAGATTTTCGCTTGCGGTCGTGTCCGTCCAGCCGGCTTCGTAATACGCGGTACAGCCGTTGGACAATTTCATCGTGATCATACCGTAATCATAAGTGTTCTCCGGAACCACGCGCGAAACGATGCCGCCCATGCCGGAAATGCTCGTGACCTCAAGCCCCGTGAACCAGCGGATAACGTCCACATAATGCACGCCGCAGTCCACGATGGGAGAGCAGTCTTCCAAAAGGCGCATATACCGTTCCTTGTTCATGATGTGGTGGTTCTGCACCATGCGGATGAGCCGGATGTCGCCGAGCTGACCGGAACGGATCATCTCCGCGGCGCGCTGATAGGTCGCATTGTGGCGCAGAATGTGCGCGATCAGAACCTTGCATCCGGATGCGCGGGCAACGGCGCAGAACTGTTCGGCTTCCGCGATTGTCGGCGCAATGGGTTTTTCGCACAGAACGTGCTTTCCCGCCGCCACACAGTCCTGCATGATGGCAAAATGGGTCTCTGCATATGTCGCAATGATGACGATGTCAAGGTCGTCACGGGACAGAAACCGGTGATAATCGGTGTCGTGTTCTGCGATTCCGCTTCCGTACCGCCGCGCAAAAAGCTCCGCCGCCGCAGGATTTTTATCCACACAGGCAATAATTTTAACATTGTCGCGGTAATAAATATCTTCAATGTGCTGACCGCCGATGTGGCCGCATCCGATGAGCATGACGCCGTAAACTTTTTTCTGTTCCATGAAACTTGTCCTCCGAATGATACGCTGCTATCGATAATAGCTGTTATATATTATATCGGAAACTGTCGGTTTTGTCAAGTGGGCGCGCAGAATTTACTATGAAAAATTTCTGTACGATTTTGCAGGAATTTTTTTGCGATTATGCAAAATCGCCTTGACAAAACGCGCATATAGTGGTATAATAGTAATGTTATTGAATGAATCTGCAAGTTTACGTGAAACAGCAGGGCAAAAATCCTGCGTTTTGATAGAATCAGGAAAGGAATCTCCGATGAAGGCATACAAAGATTATACGACTGACGAACTGAATGCGCTGTACCGCTCGCTCCTTGTTCAGTACAAGGAATATCAGGCACGGGATTTACAGCTGAACATGGCGCGCGGAAAGCCGTGCGTGGAGCAGCTGGATCTGTCGATGGGTATGATGGATGTTCTTTCCGGGGACAGCGATCTGCTCTGCGAGGACGGAACGGACTGCCGCAACTACGGTGTGCTGGACGGCATCAAGGAAGCAAAGATCCTGATGGCGGACATGATGGAGGTTTCCACCGACAATATTATCATCTACGGCAATTCCAGCCTGAATGTCATGTACGACACCATTTCCCGCTCGATGACACACGGTGTCATGGGTTCCACACCTTGGTGCAAGCTTGACAAAGTGAAATTTTTATGTCCCGTTCCCGGTTATGACCGTCATTTTGCCATTACCGAATATTTCGGCATTGAAATGATCAACATTCCGATGTCGCCCGAGGGTCCGGATATGGATATGATCGAGCGGCTCGTCGCCGAGGATGATTCAATAAAGGGCATCTGGTGCGTACCGAAATATTCCAATCCGCAGGGGTATTCCTACTCCGATCTGACCGTGCGGCGTTTTGCCCGGCTGAAGCCTGCGGCGCAGGATTTCCGTATCTACTGGGACAACGCTTATACCATCCATCATCTTTACGACGATGACCAGGATCACCTGATTGAGATTCTTGCGGAATGCAAGCGCGCGGGCAATCCCGATCTCGTTTATAAATTCGCATCCACATCCAAAATCAGCTTCCCCGGTTCCGGCATTGCGGCGATCGCCACCTCCCACAACAACATGGAGGACATCCGGAAACAGCTCTGCATCCAGACCATCGGTCACGACAAGGTCAACCAACTGCGCCACGTCCGCTATTTCGGCGACATCCACGGCATGGTCGAGCATATGCGCCGCCACGCAGACATTCTGCGCCCGAAGTTTGAACTCGTCGAGCGCATTCTGCACGAGGAGATGGACGGTCTGGAAATCGGCACATGGACCGAGCCGCGCGGCGGTTATTTCATCTCGTTCGATGCGCTTCCGGGCTGTGCCAAAGCCATTGTCGCACGGTGCAAGAAAGCCGGTGTCGTGATGACCGGTGCCGGTGCGACCTATCCCTACGGCATTGACCCCGCGGACTCCAACATCCGCATTGCGCCCTCTTACCCGCCGCTTCCCGACCTGGAAATCGCCGCAAGACTGTTTGCGTTATGTGTCAAGCTGGAAGCCGCAAAGAAGATCCTCACGGAACGCGGAGAAGCAGTTCCGGCAAAATAAAAGGAGAACCTCATGCACGACGAATTAACACCCGGCGATATTCAGAAAATGAAAGAGGAGATCGAGCACCGGATAAAGGTGCTCCGTCCGCAGCTGCTCGCCGAGGTCAAGCGCACCCGTGAATACGGCGATTTGAGCGAAAACTACGAATACAAGGCGGCAAAGCAGGAAAAGAACCGCAACGAAAGCCGCATCCGTTATTTGCAGAACATGATCGACACCGCCATCGTTGTTACGCAGACGGGCGGAAACGATACGGTCGGTCTCTTTGACCGGGTAACGGTCTATATTCCGGAAGACGACGAGGAACAGACCGTGCAGATCGTCACGACGGTGCGTGTCAATGCTCTTGCGGGCATCATATCAAAGGAATCCCCGCTCGGCGCCGCCATCATCGGCCGCAAGGTCGGAGATACGGTTTCCGTGAAAGTCAACGACAATTACAGTTATTATGTCGAAATCCGCGCCATTGAAAAGGGTGAGGATGACGGGGAGATTCCGATCAACCGGTTCTGAGGGCAAATAAACTTCATAAAAATATGCCGCAGGGTTCACGCCTGCGGCTTTTATATTGAAAAAATCAGGAAAGCTCCTTATCACTCTGCACGAGCAGTGCCGTACCGTCGGTATAAATCCGGATGCTTCCGAGTTCATCCGTGCGAAACTGCTTCACGCCGCGTTCCGTGAGCGCATTGACGGTTTCCTTGTGCGGATGACCGTATTCGTTGTTTTCGCCGCAGCTGATGACAGCGACCGCAGGGGAGACCGCATCCAGAAAATCCGAAGAAGAGGAGGTATTGGAGCCGTGATGACCGACTTTCAGGACATCTGCATCCAAAAGGGTTGCACCGACCTCTGCCAGAATGGATTTTTCCGATGACTTCTCCGCATCTCCCGTGAACACAAACGATACGTCCTTGTATTCCAGCCGCAGGACGATGCTGGCGTTGTTGAGGTCATCATCGGAGGGGTCAGTCGGACCGAGAATGCGGATGACCGCTTCTCCGACAGAATAGGTGTCCCCAACCTCGGCAAGCATCACTGCCGCACCGCTGTCGGCAATGCCGTCGAGCATTTTCTCATAAGTGGAAGACGTGGCATCCGCATCCGGAAGCAGGACGTTGTTCACATGATACCGCCCCAGAACCTTGTCGGCACCGCCGATGTGGTCTTCATGCGGATGTGTGAAAACGGCGTAGTCGATGGTATCGCAGTCGTACCGGTCGAGATACGCAAGCAGGGCATCCTCCGATGCGTTGGTGCCCGCGTCAATGAGCACCGTCTCTCCGGTCGGCAGTTCGATGTATGCCGCATCACCCTGTCCGACGTCGATGAAGTGGACGGTAAGCGACGTTTCCGTGTCGAGCGTTCCGTCTTCATACACGGTCGCATTGGCGGAAACGGGGGTGTCGGTATAGTTGTCATACCACCACAGAAAGAGGAGCAGGAGTGCAAAGAGGATGACTTTGACGGTCTGCTTTTTCTTTGCGGCGGATTTGAGTTCTTTTTTCAGTTTTGTGTTGGTTGATTTTGTGCTCATTGGTTCTTACGGTTCCTCACTGGGGATTTGGTTTTCGGATTCTGTGTCAGGTTCTGTCGGTTCCGCTTGGCAGGTATCGGATGTAATCTCACGGTAAAATGCGGCAGTCGCTGCTTCTCTGTACGCATGGACCATACTCTCGCCGATCACAGCGACCGGAAAGAGGAGAAGCAAGGGAAGCACACCGGTCAGCAATCCGTACACGGCGAAGGTCGCCGGTACCGAACAGAGAAACGACCAGCCGATGAAACTGAACCAGAGACAGAACAGGCGGAATTTATTGCCGTCCATCACCTCGCGGGAACGGGTGATGGCATCGTTCGGAGAATATTCCGGATGTTCGGCGAGAATGTAACGTGTCATGGCGTAGCTGTAGGATTTGACGATGCCGGGGATGACAAAGAGCATGGACCACAGAATAAGATAGACGACCAGCAGAACCTGCATATCAAAGCCGGCATTGAATCTGTGAAAGCAGGAAAACAGGTCGCCGAACCGCGCTTTTTTGCCATCGACAAGATTCAGATTGAAACGGGAATATCCCATTGCAATCATTCCGCCAATGAAGACAGACAGCACGAGCCGGATACACAAAACGATCAGCACTGCGGTCAGAAGCGGTTCCATGCCGGAAAGAAAATCGGTGTTGACCGCATTGCGGTTGGACACCGCGGAAGTACCGTCGGATTCCGATACGGCACCGCCGATCAGAACGGCGACAAATGCGGTCAGCACGGCAAGCGGCCATTTCCCGCGCAGGGCGGCTCTGGCGTCGGAACGGAAATCGGATGCGTATTTCATAAAAATCCCTCCTTGATGGGGCAAATGGTCTGCATCAGGCGTGCCCGTATCAGGCGGTCTGTGTCATGCGTGCCGTCTGCGATGCAGAACCTGCATGATACCGGCGAGGATCGGCTGCGCGTTTATGACGAAGATCAGCACAAGGACGGTGATCTGCACGAAGATCCAGCCGGGTGTTTCGGCGACCATGCAGAATGCCTGAATGCAGGCAAGCAGGGTGTTGACGGTGAGCTTGACGGGGTGCATCTTGAAGCGGATATATTTCTGCCCGTTGACGGCGCGGATGATGAAGACGACGAAATAGCTTGCAAAGGTCGCGATCGCCGCACCGTTGACACCGAGCGGGGTCGGGATGAGCAGGAGATTCAGAACGATATTGATGACAGCGCCCGTCATGGAGGTGATAAAGGACATCACGCTTTTCTTTTCGACGAGATACACGCTTCCCATGAATGTGACAAGCGACGAGAAGATCGTGGCAACGGACAGCACGGGGATATACTGCCACGCTTCATAATAATCCTCGGTCGCCATGATGTCAACGGCGATTTTGGAAAACGCTGTCAGCGCACATCCGGCGATGAACATCAGCGCCTGGAACGAGTCAAATACCTTTTCAAAGAACGCAGAATGATCGGTATCGCCTTTTTCCGTGACGGCGGAAAACTGCCATGCTTCGATAAAGATGCCGGAGAGCAGGATGAGCAGGGTCGGTATTTTATAGGAGACCGCATAAATGCCGTCCGCATGAGGGCTGATCATCCATGTGACCATATAGCGGTCGGCGACGTTCGTCACCCACCAGAACACCGTCGTCGGGATGAGCGGAATGGAGTATTTCAGCATGGAAACCGTTGTGCTCCGGGAGAGGGCTTTTATGTGTACCTCCCGCCACAGCGATTCCGTGAAAAAGAGAAGCAGTGTGACAAACGCATCCGACAAGATGACCGACAGAACGTATCCCGTGATGCCCATGTCAAAGCCGAGCAGGAAAATGATATTCAGCGCGATGGTGACGGCGGTGGACAGAATGCCGTATCCGGCAAACTGCTTCATCCGGCCTTTGGCGCGCAGGAACTGGATGCACAAGGTATGCAGGCAGGAGAAAAACGTATATGCCCAGATGAGCACACCGTATCCCGCAAAATGATCAAATGCGTTGAACACGGGGATCAGGCACGCAAATACCGCGCCGCCGCCGAGGATGATGAACAGTCCCGTGGAAAAGACCGCCGCTTTGTCGGAATCCCGGTCGAGCGTAAACCGGAAGACCGCTTCCGCGATACCGAGGGAGAGCAGGGGAATGAGCAGATTTGCCGTCTGCGTGATGATGTCGGCAATGCCGTATTCCGCTGTCGTCAGGCACGCGGTGTAGAAGCGCACCATGAAAAAGACGAGAAGCTTGGAGCCGAATGTTCCGATGCCGAGAATGGCGGTGTTGGATATGAGCTGCTTATATTTGTTTTTCACGGAGATTTCCTTTCGATTTCAGAAATAGGGTTTGACAAGAAGCAGAAAACGTGGTACAATATATAGTAATATGGATATTTCCACGAAAAAAGCAGAAAGAAGATCACATATGAACCATCCGAACCAGAACAGACCGACCGGCAACGGACATCCCACCGGCGGACATCCTTCCATCGTCGGATATTCTTCCGACGGAAGAAACCGTGTGCGGGATCCGAACGACCCGCGCCTGCGCGACCCGCGATATCTTGCGGCACGGCGCGCCTACATCGAACGCAGACGGCGGGAGATCCGCCGCAACCGCATCATTCTCGGTGTGATCGCCGTCCTGATCCTTGCGCTGTTTGTTTTTCTCATTGTCATGATTGTCAAAGGCATTTCGGGTGCTATCGGTGACGACGGTCCCGGAACGGGAGAGGGAAGCGGCGGCAGCTTCGTGACCGATACGGTACCGGCAGGCAACATGGATGCCGGGGACGACACCGGAACGCCGTCTGTTACGACGGAAGCCGTGACCGAGGAGCCGGAGCCGACCTACGAACTCAATTTCCAGGCGGATCTTTCCGATTACGAAAAATACATGAATCCGACGGGCGAGGAACGCAATGCGTATCTCATTCTCGTAAACGCGGACAATCCGCTGGCGGAGGATGACATTCCCGACGACATGATCGACGTTTCCGGCACCCGCAAGGATGAGCGCCAGACTCAGCAGATGCGGAAAACTGCCGCAAAAGCGCTGGAAGCCTTGTTTATCGAAGCGCAGGCGGAGGGCATGATGTCCCCCGACACACCGTCCGGGTATCCGCTGTCCGTGACCAGTGCGTACCGCAGTTATTCGTATCAGGAATCGCTGTTTACCCAGTACACACAGAAAGAGCTTGCCGCACACGCCGGATGGACACAGGCACAGGCGGAGGCAAAGGTCGAGACCTACTCTTGCCGCCCCGGTACCAGTGAGCATCAGACGGGTCTGTGCTGTGATATGCACACGTTGAACGGTGCCGATGTTTCGTTTGCCAACTATGAACAGGCAGAGTGGCTTGCGGAAAACTGCTGGAAGTTCGGCTTCATCCTGCGGTTCCCGGAGGACAAAACGAGCATCACCGGCATTTCCTACGAGCCGTGGCACTTCCGTTATGTAGGACGGTATCATGCGTACAAGATATGGTCGGCGGGACAGTGTCTGGAAGAATATGTTGCCGCATTAAACGCAGAGAAATGAATCATGTGAAAACCGTCTGTATCATGCAGGCGGTTTTTTACGTTTCAGAACAGAAACAGAAACGTCGCCGCGAACGCAAGCAGGGTACCGATGAGGGCATTTTTCGACGGTTTTTCATGGAAACACAGATACCCCGCCAGCGCCGTCAGCACGACGGAACCGCCGGTCAGCATAGGATACTGCACAGAGGCCGGCATATCGGATGCCGCGGCAGTCAGCTGCAAGAGATACGACACGCCGTTGCACAGCGCATAACCGACAACGACGGCGATGAGCATGACTGGATGGAAGCCCTTCGCCAGTTTCGGTGGCTGTTTGTTTTTCAGCACAAGGACAAACAGCAAAAATGCGCTGAAAATACCGCTCAACGTATTGGTAAGGAACACAAAGCTGTTGTTGTCGGTGATGGGATAATTCGCCTCGATCTGGTGCAGTTTGGAAAGGATGGAAACAAAGCCGTTCATGACGAACACGATAAGGCAGAGCGCAATGAACAGAAGCTTCTGCTTCTTTGTCCGCTGTGCGCCGTCAGAACCTGTTTTATCAAGGCACGGGAAAACCATCGACACGACAAGCAGCACCACACCTGCCATCCGGCAGACAAGGGAGAGGTGGGAAGCCTGTGCCGCATCGCCCAAAAACATCATGCCGTACAGAAACGGCAGAAGCATTCCGCCGAGCATCAAAAACATCGTATAAACGGAAAAGCTGCCAAGGGAGAAAATCAAAAATCCCAGCAGATTGTAGCAAAGACACAGAAGCGAAATGCCGACGGCACACACAAACGAAAACGGCGTGACCGCAATTTCGCATCCGTTAATGAAAAAGAAGATTGCCCCCGCCGCAAATCCGGAAAGCGCGGTGTAGAGAAGCGAGGTCATCATGCCGGAACCGTTTTTGGACTGATAGAATTTGTTGAACGAAAACTGCACCGCCATCAGGATGACGGCAATGAGCAGATAAAGGTAATTGATCATAAGGTCTTGTGTCCTTTCCGTAAACTGGAAATTATATGGTTTTATTATACACCAAATTCCACCGTTTTTCAATAGGTACAGAAAAGTTTACATTTTGTACTTGAAATGATACGCGGAATATGTTATACTTGAACGGTTTTGAAAACAACCGAATGAGAATCCTGCATAAAGGATATTTTTTATATGAAGGAGGAACTTTCAGTATTATGAATACAGATATTGTCATCATCGGCGCGGGACCTGCCGGTATTTTCACGGCATTGGAAATGCTGCGCGGGGAAAGACCGACAAAGCAGAAAATTGTCATCGTCGAAAAGGGACAGCCGATCGAAAAGCGCCGCTGTCCGAAAACGCAGACCCGAAAATGCGTGGACTGCAAGCCTTACTGCCATATTACGACCGGTTTTTCCGGCGCAGGCGCATTCTCGGATGGCAAGCTGTCCCTCTCCGCGGAGGTCGGCGGTGCGCTTCCGGAGCTCATCGGGTATGAATTTGCACAGGAAATGATCGACTACACCGACAAGATCTATCTGGATTTCGGTGCTGACCCACACGTCGAGGGTGTCGGTAATCCCGAAAAGGTCAAAGAGATCCGCCGCCGCGCCATTCACGCGGGACTGAAGCTCGTGGACTGTCCCATCCGTCATCTTGGCACGGAAAAGGCGCAGGATCTGTATCACCGCATCGAGCTGTATTTACAGGAGCACAGCGTTGACATCCTGTTCGGCTACGAATGCACGAACCTGATTCTGAAAGACGGGGTCTGCCGCGGTGTTACTGTATCCCATGCGGCGGGACGGGAGCCGGCTTTCGATATTTGCGCAAAGCACACGATCGTCGCTACCGGACGGCGGGGTGCGGACTGGCTGGAGCGACTCTGCAACGAGCATCATATCGCGCATCAGCCGGGCACCGTTGATATCGGCGTGCGCGTGGAGGTCAGAAACGAGATCATCGAGGACATCAACGAAGTTCTGTATGAATCCAAGCTCATCGGATACCCCCAGCCGTTCAAGAACAAGGTGCGCACATTCTGCCAGAATCCGGGCGGCTTTGTCTCCCAGGAAAACTACGACAACAATCTGGCGGTCGTCAACGGTCATTCCTACAAGGAACTGAAATCGCAGAACACGAATCTTGCCATTCTCTGCTCGCACAACTTCACGGAGCCGTTCAATCAGCCGATCGCCTACGCGCAGAAGGTCGGGGAACTGACGAATATGCTCGGCGCCGGTCACATCATGGTCCAGCGTTACGGCGACATTCTCGACGGCAAGCGCACCTGGCCGAAGGAGCTGGCATTCTCCAACGTCAAGCCGACCCTGCCGGATGCGGTCGCCGGCGACATCACCGCCGCCATGCCATACCGCGCGATGACGAACATCATCAACTTCATCCAGGCGGTCGATATTGTGGTTCCTGGCTTTGCATCGACGGAAACGCTGCTCTACTCGCCGGAGCTGAAATTCTACTCCAACCGCGTGAAAATGGACACCGATTTCCGCACCTCCATTGACGGTCTGCACTGTCTTGGCGACTCCTCCGGATGGACGCGAGGACTGATGATGGCGTCGGTCATGGGGGTACTCATGGGGCGGAAACTACTCGGTGAAGAATTCGGAAATTGATTGACGAACATTGAAATAAAAAGGAGATATCATCATGCCAACCTTACATATGCTCCACTCCACACAGGACACCATCAACACCTCTTTCATCCTGCAATCGGAGACCTCAACCATCGTTTTTGACGGCGGTTTTCCGTGTGAAGCGGATTATCTCGCATCGTATCTTGCAAACCTCGGCGGACACGTCGATGCCTGGTTTTTCACGCACATTCACGACGACCATCTCGGTGCGGCGCTGGATGTAAAGGAAAAGCATCCGGAGATCAAAGTTGACCGATACTGTTTCAACTTCCCGTCGGTGGAATTTCTGAACAAATATGAGCCAAAGCAAAGCGTGTTCTCCTCGGAAGAGCTGTATCACCGCACGATGGCGCTGACTGCCGATGGCAGTGTGCAGACGATTGTCAAAACGGGAGACGTTTATGACTTTGACGGCTTCTCCGTTGAGGTTCTGCGCACGCCGGTAGAGGAGATTGCGAACAACATCAACGACACCTCCTGCGTTTACCGCGTGACGGTCGGGGACAAGATCCTCTTGTTCTTAGGCGACCTCGGCGTTGCCGGCGGCAGACATCTTCTTGCCAACACCGACCCCGGAAAGCTGAAAGCCGATTATGTACAGATGGCGCATCACGGACAGGGCGGTGTTGACCGTCCGGTCTATGAGGCAATCAAGCCGACCTACTGCCTGTGGTGCACGCCGACGTGGCTTTGGGACAACCGCGGTGAGGGCGGATACGACACCGGGCCGTTCCGGACGGTCATCGTCCGCGGATGGATGAGTGACATCGGCGGAATCAAAAAGCATTATCTCATGCAGGAGGGCGACCACGTCATTGCGATGTAACGGTTGCCGGCGTAACCGTCACCCGATGACTTTCACTCCATGATGGAAGAAGAGGAATGCCGCGCGACATTTCTCTTTTTTACGGTGTTTTTTGCTGGAAAGTCTGCATGATCTATTTACAAATCACGTGAAATCGGGTATAATAGTAGTATCAAGATTAAAACCACAGGAGAACACCGTTATGAGTGAAAAGAAAACCCTGCACATCATCCCGCATTCCCATTGGGACAGAGAATGGTATCTGCCGTTTGAGACACATAGAACCCGTCTTGTCAAGCTGTTTGATACGCTCATCGAACTGATGGAGAACAATCCCGACTACACCTATTACCACATGGACGGACAGTTTGTCGTCATCGAGGACTATCTGGAGATCCGCCCGGATAGGAAGGACCGTCTGCTGGCACTCATCAAGGCAGACCGCATCCAGGTCGGCCCCTGGTATATTTTACAGGACGAATACCTGACCTCCGGCGAAGCGAACATCCGCAATATGCTGTACGGCATCAAGCTCTGCAAGAATTTCGGCGCGGAGCCGGTCATGACCGGCTATTTCCCGGATGCGTTCGGCAACATTTCGCAGGCACCGCAGATTTTGCGCGGATTCGGCATTGACAACGCGGTGTTCGGCCGCGGTCTGAACGACATCGGCTCGGACAATCAGGTCGTCCGGCAGAACGGCATCACGAAAAGTGAGTTGCTCTGGCAGTCCCCGGACGGCTCCGAGGTCATCGGTGTCATGTTCGCCAACTGGTACTGCAACGCAATGGAGCTTCCGACCGATAAAGAAGCTCTTGCTGCCAAAATCGAAAACATCGTGCGGGGCGCGGAACGCTTTGCTGTTACGCCGGAGCTGCTTGGCATGAACGGATGTGACCATCAGCCGGTGCAGACCGACCTGACCGAAGCCATCCGTCTTGCAAACGAAGTACAGGACAAGGTGGAGGTCAAGCAGTCCAATTTTAAGGACTATATCGAGAAAATCCGCGCATACAAGGGCGACCTCGTTCCGTACCGCGGCGAAATTGCGGGTCAGCTGACCACAGGCAACGGTCTGCTCATCAACACCGCCTCCACGCGCATGGACATCAAGCAGGAGAACCAGCGGGTGCAGAATCTTCTGGAACGCATCGCGGAACCGCTGAACGCCTACACCTACGCGAACGGCGATGACTACGACACCGATTATTATCTCTACGCATGGCGCATTCTGATGCAGAACCACCCGCACGACTCCATCTGCTCCTGCTCGCACGATGCCATCTACGACGAAATGATGACCCGTTTTGCCAAGTCCGGTTACACGGCACAGGCACTGCGCGACGAAGCCGCCGACTATCTTGCGGCAAACGTCAACACGGAAAACGGGGCAGAGCGGAACATCATCGTATTCTCGGCGGAAGCCGGATGCGGCAGTATCACCGTGGACACCAAAGTTGATTTCCCGTGGGATACAATTCCAGATGAGCCGAAGATCGGGTGCATCCACATCGAGGACATGGAAGGCAACGTCATCCCCGCCGACATCCGGCATCTCGGAAAGACCTTCACCTACACGCTCCCCGACGACAGATTCCGTCAGCCGACACACGTCAACCGCTTCGCCGTAAAGTTTGAGCTTCCGGCAGACGGTATTGTCGGAACCAGATGCTTCCGCGCCGTTCCCGGCCCCGCACATCCCGGCTTTGCACCGCGCAAATCTACCGTCACTTACGCTGACCGGGTGCTTGAAAACGAAAATCTGTCCGTGGTTTTTGCAGACAACGGTTCTTTCATCGTCACGGAAAAAAAGAGCGGCATCACCGTCGGCCCGTGCAACATTTTTGAAGATGTCCGCGACGGCGGCAACACCTACAACTTTGGCCCGGTGGACGGTGATACCCCCATCCTGACCGCAGATGCCAAAGCGGACTTCACTGTGCAGACCGGCGCGTATTCCGTCACTGTCACAGCGACGATGAAAACAGAACGCTGTGACATCCGCACGGAGATCTCCCTCTCCAAGGACAGTGACCGTGTTCGCATCCGCACGACCCTTGACAATCACACGGGGAACCACCGTGTCCGTGCGCTGTTTGAAAACAGCGTGGAAACGGATGTCGTTTATGCGGCGGGACAGTTTGACTTAGTCGAACGCAATATCACCCCGTGGGAGAACTGGACGTGCCCGTACAACACCCAGCGCGCAGAGCAGTTTGTCATGCTGAAAGATAAAAACAGCGGCAGCGGCTTCATCACCGCGCACAAGGGTCTGAACGAATACGAGATCCTGCGCGACAGCAAGAACACAATGGCGCTGACCCTGCTTCGCTGTACCGGTGAGATCGGTGACTGGGGTGACTTCCCGACACCGAAAGCGCAGTGCATCGGCACCTATACGCTGGAATACTGCGTCATTCCGTTTACCGCTGACACCTGGGAAAATGCCGTTTCCTCGGCGTATGTCTACTGCTCCGATGCCGTGACCGCCATTGACACGGATAAGCACACCGGCTCCATCCCCGCTGAGCGCACGTTCATTCAGCTTGATGACCCGATGGTGCGGATGTCCGCCTGCAAGTGCGCGGAGGACGGGAACGGAATTATTCTGCGGCTTTATAATGTCTCCGACGATTTCCGCGAGATCCATGTGTATTTTGATGACGCCGTTCTTGACGTCCGCGCCGCGCGCATGGATGAAACGACCGGCGATCAGGCTGTGTTCGAGGACGACAGGATGCTTATGACCATTGGCCCGAAGCAGATTGTGACACTGCGGCTGTATGTGTGATTATATCCAGCAAAATAACCGATAAGACCGGCAAAGTCTGTTAAATTTTTGATTTTTCTTGACAGGCACGGCGTTCTATGGTAAAATATAAATAAAGATCGTATAATGGGTAATTTTGGTGCGTATGTGCCGGAATTACCTGTTGTGCTGTCGTTTGCAAAAAACGGAGGGCATCTCTGTATGTCTGAAAAAACCAATGTGAAACTGATTTTCGACACCGATCTCGGCGGTGACTGTGACGATACCGGCGCGTGTGCGGTGCTGTGCAATCTTGCAAAAGCGGGGGAAGTGCAGCTGCTCTGTGCCACCTACTGCATCGGCAATCCGTGGGGCGGGTATTTCCTGCGGTATGAATTGGATTATTTCGGCTTTTCCGACGTACCGGTCGGGGTGCTGTGGGACGACACGTTCATGACCGATGCGGTCTACGAAAAGTATTCCCGCCCGTATGTGGAACGCATGGGGGCATCGACCGAAAAACAGGAGGATGCGGTTCGGCTTCTGCGGAAAACGCTTGCCGCAAACGGCGGAAACCGGGACATCGTTCTGTGTGCGGTCGGACCGCTCCGCAACATTGCGAATCTTCTGAAATCTCCCGCAGACGACATCTCGCCCCTGGACGGCATCTCGCTTGTGCGGGAAAATGTCAGCGTGTTCTACACGATGCTCGGTTATTTTGAAAGTGCGGAATATACCGAGTGGAATCTGAAAATGGATATTCCGTCCGCGCGTTATTGTGTCGAGAATATGCCGGTAAAAACGGTTTTCCTGCCCTCGGAAGCAGGTTCGCACATTGTCACGGGACAGCTTCTGCAAAACGTGTCCGATGAACATCCCGTCCGGGCGGCATATACGCTCTGGAACAACGGCACCTGTCATGTCCGTTCCTCCTGGGATCTCATCACTGCCTACTGTGCGGTGCGGCAGGATACGCCGCTTTATACCTACCGTCCGGTTCATGTCACGATCGATGAAAACGGCATCTCCCATCCGGGAGAGGGCGACGATATGGCGATTCTGACCCAGAACGCACCGGATGAGGAGATCGTAAACGCCTTGAACCCGCTGATGCTGTGACATGGGACAGAACAAAACCGGGATTTACCGGATTCTGCTTCTGGTGAATCTTTATTTCAACGCGGTCTTTTCCTTATTGTGTCCGCCGCTTCTGCTCGGATTTCTGGGCAGATACCTCTGTGCGGTCTACGGATGGAACCGCATTGTCACGGCACTTCTGGTACTCATCGGCGTTGCCGTCGGATTTTATTCGTCCGTATCGTATCTGCGGAAATCGGAGGTTCTGACCTCCGCGCGCTCGGAGCGTGAGGCAAGATCGCCCTACCGCATTGAACACCCCGCGGACAAACAGGATTCCGCATCGGACAAAGAAAACAAAACGTAATCAGACAGAGAGGGTATCGTAACCGTCATGTTCACACATAATGTCACCTTGAAAGAAACCATGAAAATCGTGATCGGGGAAGCCGTTGTACTGGCACTCATGTTTGCCGTTTTTGCACTTGCCGACCGGTTTGACCGGACAGTGGTTCTGGGCGGTCTGCTCGGAGCCGCGGCGAATGTCATGTATTTCTTTTTGATCTGCATCGGCGTCAACAGTGCCTCCCATGAAGAAAATAAAAAACGGCAGAAAATGTCGTTTTCCATATCCTATTATCTGCGGCTGATCCTGCTCGGTATCTGTGTCGCCATCGGTTTGAAACTGGACTGCTTCAACAACATTGCAGTTGTCGTTCCAGTGCTGATGACACGCCCGATCCTTTCCGTTGCGGAAATACTCGGAAAGGGGGTAAAAGAACAGTAATATGAACGGTCCGAAAATATTATGGACGATCCCCATATTCGGCGGTGTTACCATCACGCAGACGACGCTGACGTCCTGGATTGCGACCGCACTGATTATGCTTTGTGCGTGGCTTCTGTCGCGGAATCTCTCCGTTGACAAGCCCAGCAAAAAACAGGTCGTGCTGGAAAAGCTGGTGGGAATGCTGTCTGGGATGGTGGAAAGCACGATGGGAAAGCACAATATGCGCTTTTTACCGTATATCGGGGCATTGTTCATGTCCTCGCTTGTCGGCACGCTGCTCGGTATGACGAACATCCTGCGTTCCTCGACCGCGGACATCAGCACGACAGCGGCATGGGCACTTGCCACGACCGCACTCTGCTGGTACGGCGGCATCAAGACCAACGGTTTTCTCGGCTGGCTGAAAGGCTTTACCGAGCCGGTTGCGGTCATGACGCCGATGAACATCGTCTCGGAAATCGCCAACCCGATCTCCATGTCATTCCGTCACTTCGGCAACATCGCCGGCGGCGCGGTCTTGACGTCTCTCGTCTACTCGGCACTCGCATCCTTAAGCGCGTTCCTTCTGCAATGGATTCCGAACGCATTTTTGAATTCCATCCCGATTTTCCAGCTCGGTATTCCGGCATTTCTGTCGATCTACTTCGACCTGTTTTCGGGATTTGTACAGGCTCTCGTCTTCTCCATGCTGACGATGGTCTATGTGGGAAGTGCATTCCCGCCCAAAGAAGAAACCAATTAAAAAACTATATCATTTTCGGAGGTAACAACAAATGGAAATGGCAGACGCAATCGTAAAGGCAGCCTGTGCGCTCGGTGCGGGCATCGCAATGGGACTCGGTGCAATCGGTCCTGCAATCGGTGAAGGTAACGCGGTCGGTAAGGCTCTGGAGGGTATGGCACGTCAGCCCGAAGCGGCAGGCGACCTGCGCTCCACGATGATTCTCGGCTGTGCGATCACCGAATCCACCGGTATCTACTCTCTCGTCGTGGCACTTCTGCTCCTGTTCGTATTCTGATATGCGCCGACCGGAAACGGTCAGCATCATAACGGAAACAACTGAAGATTGATTGGAGTAGAATAGTATCATGCCGGAATACGAATCTTTTGTCGGGCTTGATGTATGGACGATGATCTTTGCCTGGGGCAACCTGATCATTCTGTTCCTGTTTCTCAAAAAGATCTTATTCAAACCGCTTTTGAATATCATTGAGACCCGTCAGAAGCAGATCAAGGATATGTATGACGAGGCGCAGAACGAAAAGGACTCCGCCGCCGCCATGCGTGCCGAATACGAAGCAAAACTGGCTGATGCCGCCGCACAGGGTGAGGAGATCATCAAAAATGCGGTCAGCCGTGCGCACAGACAGGAGGAGACCATTGTCCGCGAGGCCAATGAGACGGCTCAGAAAACCCTGAAGCGCGCAGAAGAGCAGGTTGAGATGGAACGGAAGAAGGCGCTGAACCAGCTCAAGGATGAGGTTTCCGGAATGGCGGTGGACATTGCGTCCGCGGTCATCGAGAAGAATCTCACCGAAGAAGACAATACGGAGATCGTTGACCGCTTCATCGGTCAGCTGGGCACACCCGAATGATCGCCGCCGACCAGTACGGTGCCGCGCTGTGGTCGCTTGCGAAAGCCGACGGAACACAGGATGCGGTTCTGGAAACGCTCTGTGGGGTACGGGATGCCCTTGTACAGAATCCCGACTATATAAAACTGCTTGACACCCCTGCGATCCCGACCGACGAAAAACGCGGTCTTGTCGACCAGGCCTTCGGGGAATGCGAGCAGAATGTACTGAATTTCATCAAGATCCTCTGTGAAAAACACGCGGTGTATCAGCTGCATGATTGTGTAAAGGCATATATCAGACTTTACAACGAGGAAAACGGTATCACAGAGGCCGCCTGCATCACCATAAATCCGCTCACGGACGAACAGCGGGACGCACTGAAAGCAAAGCTTTCCGCCATGACCGGAAAACGTGTGAAGCTCACGGAGCAGACGGATTCGTCGCTTGTTGGCGGCATCGTCGTGCTTGTGGACGGAAAAAAATTCGACGGCAGCGTGAAAACGCGGCTGGACGGTTTCCGGCAGGCTCTCGCGGATACCATAGTATAACCAGAAAGGATATGAAGCAATGCAGCTGAAAATAGACGATATCAGCAAAATTATCGCCGATCAGATCAAAAATTACGCTGCAAAGACCAAGGAAGACGAAATCGGCTATGTCATTTCCATCGGTGACGGTATCGCCAAGGTACACGGCATCGAAAAATGTAAATCAAACGAGCTTCTGAAATTTGCAAACGGCTCTTTTGGCATGGCGCTGAACCTGGAAGAATCGTTTGTCAGCGTTGTCATGCTCGGTACCGACGTCGGTATCAGCGAGGGCAGTGTGGTCACGCGCACCGGGGAAGTCGTTTCCGTTCCGGTCGGCGAGGGCATGATTGGCCGTGTTGTGAACGCACTCGGTCAGCCCATTGACGGCAACGGCCCGATCGAAACGGCGGAAATGCGCCCAATCGAAAAGAAAGCGCCCGGTATCATCGAACGCCAGTCCGTTTACCAGCCGCTTCAGACCGGTATCAAGGCAATCGATGCCATGATTCCGATTGGCCGCGGTCAGCGTGAACTCATCATCGGAGACCGACTGACCGGTAAAACGGTCATCGCCACCGATACCATCATCAACCAGCGCGGCAAGGATGTCATCTGCATCTATGTCGCCATCGGACAGAAAAATTCCACTGTCGCCCAGCTTGTCGAGACCCTGACCGACAACGGTGCGATGGATTACACCATTGTTGTTTCCGCAACGGCATCCGAAATGGCGCCGATCCAGTATATCGCGCCGTATTCCGGTGTCACGATGGCGGAATACTTCATGGACAAGGGGAAGGACGTTCTCATCGTATACGACGATCTCTCCAAGCACGCGGTCGCATACCGTGCGCTCTCCCTGCTCATCCGCCGTCCGCCGGGCCGTGAAGCGTTCCCGGGCGATGTCTTCTATCTGCATTCCAGACTGCTGGAGCGTGCGGCGAAGATGTCCGACGAATACGGCGGCGGCTCCATCACGGCACTGCCCATCATCGAAACGCAGGCAGGCGACGTTTCCGCGTATATCCCGACGAACGTTATCTCCATCACGGATGGTCAGATCTTCCTGGAAACCGAGTTGTTCCATTCCGGTGTCCGGCCGGCGGTCAACCCCGGTATCTCGGTCTCCCGTGTCGGCGGCTCGGCACAGGTCAAGGCGATGAAAAAGGTCTCCGGTACGCTGAAGCTTTTGTACTCGCAGTACAGAGAGCTGCAGTCCTTTGCACAGTTCGGCTCTGACCTTGACGCGGATACCAAAGCGCGGCTCGAACAAGGTGCGCGCATCGTGGAAGTCCTCAAACAGGACAGAAACGCGCCGCTTTCCGTGGAACAGCAGATCATCATCATTTATGCGGTCACGCACAATCTGCTCTCGGAAATTCCAGTCGCGGACATTCGCCGTTTTGAAGCGGAACTGCATGACCATGTGGAAACCGTTCACGGCGACCTCTGTGAAGACCTGCGTGAAAAACAGGTTCTGACCGACGAGATCGAAGCGAAGATAAACGAAGTGGTGAAGAGCTTCGTCAATGTCTTTTTGCAGAAGCCCGCGGTCTGATAAAGGAGTTTACTCATGGCCGGAGCAAATATGAAGGCAATCAAAAGCCGGATCAAGAGCGTTGAGAGCACGATGTCCATCACGAAAGCGATGGAGCTGGTTGCATCCTCCAAGCTGCGCCGTGCAAAGATGCAGGAGGAAACCGTCAAGCCGTATTACCGGATGCTTGCGGACACCATTTCCGACATCATAAGGACAACGGGAGAAAAGAACACATTCATCCGGGAGACCGATGAGTCCGCACCTGCGTGCTATCTCGTCATCGCCGGTGACCGCGGTCTTGCGGGCGGATACAACAACAACCTGTTCCGTCTGGTGAAAGAACGCATTCACGACGGCGACTGCGTCATCCCGGTCGGCAAAAAAAGCGTGGATCATTACGCAAGACAGCCGTATGAGGTGCTGACGACGGATTTCCCGCTGGCGGCATCGGTCGGCATCCCGGAATCCCATGAAATCGGTGACGTCATCTGCCGGAATTTTGAGGCCGGACGCATCGGGCGCGTGTTTGTTGTATTCACGGAATTCCGTTCCATGCTGACACAGGAACCGCAGATTCTGCCGCTTCTGCCGCTGGATCGCGATGCGCTGAACCGGACAAAGGCGGATACCGACACGCAGGACACTGGCACGCCGAAGATCCTGTCGCCGGACACCATTTATGAGCCGACACCGGAGGCTGTACTTTCCGCCATCATTCCGCAGTATGTGTCGGGCATGATCTACGGTGCGGTATGCGAAGCGGCGGCGTCCGAATTTGCCGCGCGCAGAACCGCGATGAATGCGGCGAACAAAAATGCGGATGAAATGATCTCCGCCCTGACGCTGAAATACAACCGCGCACGCCAGACGATGATCACGCAGGAGATCACCGAGATCATCGCAGGCTCGGACGCACTATAAGTAAAATCAGAAGGATACAATAAAATGCAGGAAAATCGCATAGGTAAGCTGATTCAGATCATCGGCCCTGTCCTTGACATCCGGTTTCCGATGGGACAACTGCCCGATCTTCTGAACGCGATTACAATCAAAGACGGCGACCGTACCATCGTCTGCGAGGTTGCACAGCAGCTGGGCGACGACGTGGTGCGCTGTATCGCCATGAGTTCCACCGACGGTCTTGTCCGCGGTATGGAAGCGGTCGATACCGGTACTGGCATCACTGTTCCCGTCGGCGACTGCACGCTGGGCAGAATCTTCAACCTGCTCGGCGAAGCGGTGGACAACAAGCCGGATCCCGTGGATCCGGAACGCTGGTGTATTCACCGTGACCCGCCTCCCTTTGAGGAGCAGGAATCCAAAACGGAAATTCTGGAAACCGGCATCAAGGTCGTTGACCTGATCGCGCCTTACGCAAAAGGCGGTAAGATCGGTCTGTTCGGCGGTGCCGGTGTCGGCAAAACCGTCCTCATCATGGAGCTGATCCACAACATCGCAACCGAGCACGGCGGCATTTCCGTCTTTACCGGTGTCGGTGAAAGAACCCGAGAGGGCAACGACCTTTACCACGAAATGCAGGATTCGGGGGTCTTAAACAAGACTGCCCTGGTCTACGGTCAGATGAACGAGCCGCCCGGAGCGCGTATGCGTGTCGGTCTGTCGGGACTGACAATGGCAGAATATTTCCGCGACAAAGAGGGACAGGACGTGCTTCTGTTCATCGACAACATCTTCCGTTTCACGCAGGCAGGCTCCGAGGTTTCGGCACTGCTCGGCCGTATGCCGTCTGCCGTCGGTTATCAGCCGACGCTGGCAACCGAAATGGGTACGCTTCAGGAGAGCATCACCTCCACAAAGAAAGGCTCCATCACCTCCGTCCAGGCAGTTTATGTCCCGGCGGATGACCTGACCGACCCCGCACCGGCAACCACGTTTGCCCATCTGGATGCAACGACGGTCCTTTCCCGTGACATCGCTTCGCTCGGTATCTATCCGGCAGTCGATCCGCTGGAATCCACATCGAGAATCCTTTCTCCGGACGTCGTCGGCGAAGAGCATTATGAAGTCGCGCGTGAAGTCCAGCGCATTCTCCAGCGTTACAAGGAGCTGCAGGACATCATCGCCATCATGGGTATGGACGAGCTTTCCGAGGACGACAAGCTGCTGGTCAGCCGTGCGCGCAAGATCCAGCGCTTCCTCTCCCAGCCGCTGTTTGTTGCAGAGAAGTTCAACGGCTTCGATGGCAAATACGTTCCCATCAAGGAAACCATCCGCGGCTTCCGGGAAATCATTGAGGGCAAGCACGACGATCTGCCGGAATCCGCATTCCTGTACGTCGGCACCATTGATGAAGCGGTCGCAAAGGCGAAGGCTTCCGCGCAGTGACCTGACCGCAACCAGAAAAGGGAAGGGGAATGGCATTGGAAGGCTTTGAGCTGAAAATCGTAACACCGGACGGCGCCGAAGTTTCGGCGGAAGTGAAAAGCGTACTCGTCAGAACGACGGCGGGCGATGTCGGGATCCTGAAGAATCATACCAATTACGTCGCCACCATTGATTACGGACTGGTAAAGATCACCTATCCGGACGGAACCCAGCGCGGCGCGTGCTGTATGAACGGCTTTGTCAGCGTGGATAAAACGCAGACCCGCATCATTGCAACGACGTTTGAGTTCGCCGACGAGATTGATCTGGAACGCGCACAGCGCTCGAAAGAATCCGCCGAAGCACGGCTTGCCGAAACGGGACTTTCCGAGGATGAACGGGCACTTGCAGAGTCCCGTCTGAAACGCGCAAAGAACCGCATCCGGGTTTATGAATTGAATCATTGAACGCAGAAATCCCCGGCAGGAGTACTGATTCGGTATCCTGTCGGGGTGCTTTTTTCTGTTTTGTATCAATATCAGAACAGATGGTCTAAACCGGCTGTCAGAATTGACTGGTCAGAACTGACTGTATTCCGTTGTCTTTGCCGCCGAAAGGAAGTCCTCCGGTGCGGATGCAAAGCGCAGGGCATCGTAATCCTTGGAGGGCATTTTCCGTTTCAGATACCCAAGTGCCGCGGGAAGATGATTTTCCCGATATCCGACCACAGGGTCAGAAAGAAACGCAAATCCGAAATCCGTATACAGTTTGATAGCACGATAACTGCCCGGCTGGGTGTGCAGATAAACGGGATAATCGGACGGTTCCAGCCGCCGCAGAACCTCGGAAAGCAGTGCGCGGCCAAGCCCTTGTCCCTCATACGCGCGGCGGATCTTGTACCAGTGAATGGTCGTGATATGCCCGTATGCCTGCCATGCAAAGCAGGTACCGATGGGCGTATCGCCGTCATCGGTGCAGAGGAACAGACAGCGTTCATAAAACGCATCACCTGCTGGCGCGTAGACTGTATCGAAATACCGGGTCATGTACACTTCCTGCGCCCGCGCGGTCTCCACATCATCAAAATGAATGGCTTTCCAGATGGGAAGCTCCTGCGGGCGGCAGGTGCGGATGTGATATCCCGCGGGAAGCGCGGTAAAGGCGGACTTCACCGGGCTTGTACACAACATGAACAGATTCGCATCGGCGGCAAGCTGTTCTTCGGAGGAAAACGGGTTTCTTTCAGACACGGATACACTCGCCCGCTTTCATTGTAAATTCCCGACCATCGGACAGGCGAAGAACGCCGTCCACGGATGCCGTGATGACCGCTTCCACGAGAACCCAGTTCTCCCAGCGGATGTCAACGGTGTAACCACCGCGCGCACGGAGACCGCGAACAGAGCCGGATTTCCAGGTGTCGTTTTTTGGCAGAGCGGGGAGCAGGCGCAGAAATCCTTCATGGCTTTGCAGAAGCATTTCCGCAATTCCGGCGGTAAAACCGAAGTTGCCGTCAATCTGGAACGGCGGATGGTTGTCAAACAGATTCGGCAGCGTACACTGGGCAAGCAGGAGACGGACATTTTC
>JAFUPC010000068.1 GCA_017481495.1 Clostridia bacterium | reverse complement strand
TTTGCCTCCTACCGTGCAGAGCTGCAAAAACAGTACGCCGACTTAAAGCCCCTGATTGCCCGTGCGGAGGAAATTGATGCCCGGAACCTGACCACCGCCGCCGATGTCTCCGCGGCAATGACCGCACCCGCACCCGCACCGCACGGCATCTCCGACGAGGCACTTCCGACGGTTCATTTCCGCGTCTGGGACGAGGGTGCATCGACGGATGAGCGCGAGCGGGCATATGCAAGATATCAGAAGTGGATTGTGCGCTGGGAAAAACGGTATGCAGTCGAGCTTGCGGTGCGGAATGTATTTGGAAGACCGTTCTGGAAGTGGATTGCCCTGTCCGCTGTGATTCTTTCTGTCACAGGATGGTATTTATACACCCAGCCCATTGTCAGCGATGTCAATGTGACCTTGCAGGGATACGAGCTTGTGTATGACGAAAATATTGTTTTCCAATCGCACACCCGCATCCCGGAATTTGATACGTTTGACGATTTCCGCAATACCGTGATCGACACACTTCCGGCACCGGTTAAGGCTGTCCCGCATACGCTGACGCTGGATGGCAAGAGATACCGTATGTTATTGGGTAAATACAAACCGGATTATTTTAGAGGCACACTCCGTATCGACGGCTTTGAAATCCAGACAGGCGACCTCAACGGCATCCGCTCCGGCGGAACACTGACGGCAGAAGAAGCAGAGGCGGCATTCGGGGATACCTTCACACTTCATAAACCCAACCATCTGTTCGGTTCTTTCATTGACATTGGCAACCGCATCGATATCAAATACATCCGCCCGGAAGACGGATATATATTAAACCACTACTATTATGAAGAACACGACGATAACGGCGTTCTGATCTTCTGCAACTGGGGAAATGATTCAACATATTTCGTCTTTGGGGCAAACACCAAGGAAGAAGCAGACCGGCTGTTCCGGCAAACCATCTGGACCGCGTCTCAGGAGGATTTCTGGAACGGATATCAAGCAAATAAGGAGTAACCATGCAAATCAAAGAAGCCGCCGCGAAATGCGGTCTGACCGAAAAAGCCATCCGTCTGTATGAGGAAAAAGGACTGATCACACCGTCCTACACCGAAATCAACGGGCGCAAATTCCGCGATTATGACGACGAAACCGTCGCACAGCTGCAAATGATCGCCGGACTTCGCCAGTCGTTCTTCTCGCTTGACCAGATCGCGGCGATGCAGAACACGCCCGAGGACATCCCGGCGATCTTCTCGGAATACCGCGACGAGCTGCGCGGCAAATTCCATGAGCTTGAAGGTCTTTTGGAGCGCGCCGATGCGATCACGCCCGCCTCCCTGACCTCTGCCGATGCGCTGGCGCAGGCACTCAGCGGAACACTTGCCGCCCCCGCGAAACCCGAACAAATCGCCGCAGAATCGTCACAGATCCCGACAGACGAGCCCTACCGTATCCGCCGTGTTGAGACCCATGCCGTACCGGAAATGCGCTTCCGCGTCTGGGATGAGGATGTCGACCGCGATGCGCGGGAGGCGGCGTACCGGCGATATCTCAATTATGCACAGCAATGGGCAAAATCGTATGACAATGAGCTGAAGCTCGACAAAATCAAGCACTTCTGGCTGTACCCGATCGGAAAATTTGTCCTTCTGCCGCTGCTCTGTCTTGCTGTCATCGGATGTTTTCTGTACTTTGTCGGCTGGCGGACAAAGGTTGATATCACTTATTCGGGATACGAAATCACGTTTTCCGAGGATGTCTGGTATGAAATCAACGAACCGCTGAACGCACTGCCCGAAGGTGCAAAACCGCATGAGATGGATGTGTCCGGTTTTCCACAGGCTGTGGAAGCGGAACCGATTTCATTCCGTTCTAGTGGATGGCTGACGAAATATCTGATCAAAGCCAGTCATTTTGAAGGATATATTCACTCCGAAGAATTTGGCGCTTACGATGTATTCCGGGATCGCCTCGCACCCAAGAATACAATCAGTCATATACGGTTTCCGGACGGAAAATATATGCCGGGCGAAACAGCGACCACAGAACTCTTCCGAACAAGAGACCGCGCAAAACTGTGGGGACCATATATATTCGGAACATTCAAACACAAAGACGCAATCCTGATATATATATTGATGGAGCCGTATCAAAACACATTGACAGGCGGCGAAGGCTATCGCTCAACCAACACCTACATTGTCCTCGGCGCAGATTCGCCCGAGGAAGCCTCCCACATTTTCTGGGATCAGCTCTGGCGGCTCTGGCAGG
>JAFUPC010000005.1 GCA_017481495.1 Clostridia bacterium | reverse complement strand
GCTTGACCATCGTTCCCATGACACGGGGAGAATTCAAAGATGCCCTGCATGACAACACGCGGGATAAAGAATTTCACGATGCAATGGCGGAGCTGGACGAACGCCGCCGCCGCGACCGGGACAGCCGCTTTGCGTGGTACACAAACCGCCTCATTTACCGCCGGGAGGACAGTGCGTGCATCGGCAGTATCTCGTTCATGAATTCCCCCGAAAAAGACCCGGACAAGCTGGGACTTGTCGAGATCGGCTATACGACCGAGGAACCCTTTCGCGGGCAGGGCTACATGACCGAAGCCGTTTCGGCGATGTGCGACTGGGCACTTGCGCAGAAAAAGGTCTACGGTATGATCGCCGGGGTGCTTGACGATAATCCCGCCTCCGCACGGGTACTTGAAAAATGCGGGTTCGTCATGACCGACCACGCCGATTCGCTGTCGCTTCAGGTCTGGAAGAAAATTCCCGACGGAAGACGGCGGATGCGGTTCTGGGAACGGTTTATATAAAAGAAAGGATTTTATCACCATGTCATATGCCATTCACCGTCTTGCGCCGCCCGCAGACGGCATCGACGGGCATCTTCCGCCCGAAAAGGAACTTGCCTTTTTTGCATTTCTTGACAAATGCGGCATCCCATACGAATGGGTCGCCCACGAACCCCTCATGACGATGGAGGACTGTCTCCGCGTGGACGAGGTGTTCGGATTCAAAATCTGCAAGAATCTGTTTCTGTGCAACCAGCAGAAGACTGTGTTCTATCTGCTCCTCATGCCCGCGGATAAGCCGTTCAAGACCAAGGTTCTGTCAAAGGAACTCGGCATCGCGCGTCTGTCATTCGGCGATGAGGAAAAGCTGCTTGAATATCTGAACCTGACCCCCGGCTCGGTGTCGGCGGCGGGACTGATCTTCGATGCGGAACACAAGGTGCGCCTGCTCATCGACCGCGCACTGCTCGACGAAGAACGCTTCGGCTGTCACCCGGCGATCAATACGGCGACGGCCGCCTTTTCCACAAAGGATCTGTTGGAAAAATTCCTGCCCGCGACGGGGCATATTCCGACGTATGTCGATCTGATTCCGCCGGAGGAATAAATAAAATAAGGTTCCATTTTCGCGCACAGAAACCGGATTCTCGTTCATTTCAATATTAAGGAGAAATTATAAATGGAACTTACCATTCAATCCAATGTCCTTCGCGGCATTCTGAAAAACGTCTATTTCATCAATGGCACCGCATATGCCGGAAAATCCACAATGGTTCACCGGCTGGCTGTGACCTTTGACGGCATCGAATGCGGCGAAAATTATCACGACAATCTGCAAAACTATCTCGACCCCGACCACCAGCCGGCACTCTGCTATACCAAAACCATGCAAAACTGGCAGGAGTTCATCAGCCGCACCCCCGAAGAATACGAGCGCTGGATGCAGAACTGCTCGCGGGAGGGCGCACCGCTGGAAATTTTACAGCTCTGCCGTTATGCGCTGGAAGCACCGGAGCGGAAAATCTTCGTTGACACAAACATCCCGACGGACATCCTGCGCGAAATTGCAGGCGAGAACCGTGTTCTGTTCATGCTTGCGCCGACAGAGATGTCGGTAAACCGCTTCTTTGACCGCCCGGATGCGGAGAAGCAGTTCATTTATCAGCGCATTCTGGAAGCGCCCGACCCAGATGCGGCACTGGCGCATTACAGGAAGATTTTATCCTATATCAACCGCGCGGAATGTCACCGGGCGTTTGAGGAAAGCGGATTTTTCGTTTATCACAGAACGCCCGAGAGCACACCGGATGAAGCGTTTTATGCGGTCGCCGGGGCGTTCGGGCTGATCTGAAACACGGGATTTATTCTTAAACGGCATTTATTATTCCAAAAGGAGCAAGCACATGATCACCTTTCTCTACGGCCGAAGCGGCACGGGAAAATCGTATACTGTCACAGAGGAAGCCGGGGCGCGGCTCGCGCGCGGGGAATCGGTGATCCTGTTGTGTCCGGAGCAGGAAGCGGTCATCGCAGAAGCGCGCATGACGGATGCCTTTGGCGGGAAGATCCCGACCGCGAATCTGGAAATTCTGAACTTCGGCCGCCTGCCGGAGCGGGTGTTCCGGGAGACCGGGGGTCTTACTGTCCGGGAAATCGGTGCGGGTGGCAGACGGCTTCTCATGCACAAAACACTTACCGAGACCGCCCCGCTTCTGCGGGAATACGGCGATGCCGTAACGGGGAATGCAAACGGCGGTGACAGTGCTCTCGCGGAACAGCTTCTGTCCGCCGTTTCTGAGTGTAAAATGAACTGTGTCACTCCCGCAGACCTTGAAAAAGCCGCTGGCACGCTTTCCCGCGGCAGTCATGCAAAGCTTGGCGACAAGGTCGCGGATATGTCCCTTATTTATGCTGTGTATGAGCAGTATCTGCACCGTGAGTATCGCGACCCTGAGGATATGCTGACGTTTCTCTGCGAAAAATTTGATGAAACGCACGGCGCGTTTTTCCGTGGGAAAAGCATCTATCTCGACGGCTTCAACGGTTTTACGGCACAGCAGTACCGCATCATACGGCATATGTTCCGGTACGCGGACAACATCTCTGTTTCCCTGTGCTGTGAGCCGGACGGGGAGCGGGAGTGGATGTTCCGCCGCGTTTACGACACGGAAAAGAATCTGTTCTCCATCCTGCGCGATCTCGGTGAAAAAGCGGAGATCCGCTGTCTGCGGCAGAACCGCCGCGCGGCACACCCTGCGCTCTCCCATCTCACCCGCAATCTCTGGCGCATGGATGCCGCACCGAAGGAACCGGCACCGATGGCTGATGGCGCCGTCCGCGTGTTCTCCTGCGAAACCCCATTTGCGGAAGCGGAAGCGGTGGCACTGGACATCCGGCGGTATATCATGGCGGGCGGACGGTACCGTGACATCACGGTCATCACGCGCTCGATGGAACGGTACGAGGGCATTCTCGACATTATTTTTGAAAAATATGAGATTCCGTTCTACATGGCACGCCGCTCCGATCTTGCGACAAAGCCTCTGTTCCGTTATCTGCGGCATCTGTCGGCACTCGTCGTCTACGGCATGGGACGGCAGGACGTCATCGGCATTCTGAAGACGGGATTTTCCGGGCTTGACGAGCGCGATATTTTCCTGTTTGAGTCGTATGTCACCGCGTGGAATCTGTCGGGACGGGCATTCACGGACGGGGAAGAATGGAACATGAACCCTGCCGGCTACCGTGAGGAGGTTACCGAGGACGACATTGCGGCGCTGGAGCGGGTCAATTTCGTCAAAAAAACGCTTGCCGATACGCTGTTTGCGTTCTGTGAGGAAATGCGGACACCGGGGGAAACGGTCGAGGCACGCGCCGCACGGCTATTTTCGTGGCTGTGGAACGCGCACATCCCGGAGCTGCTCGATGCGCGGGCAGATGCGGAACGGAACGCAGGCGACATCACCTGTGCCGACGAAACGGCGCAGATCTGGAGTCTGTTCGTCGGGGCACTCGATACGCTCGTCACGGTGTCGGGCGGAGAGGTGACAGATGCCGGGACGTTCTTTTCGCTGTTTGAAATGCTGATTTCCGACCTTTCCGTCGGCACGATTCCCGCGCGGTGCGATGAGGTCACGGCGGGCGATGCGGGAACCATCCGTCCCGACCGCGCAAAGCGGGTGTATCTCGTCGGATGCACGGACGGTGCGTTTCCGAAAACCCCGGTCGAGGACACACTTCTGTCCGATTTTGACAAAAGCATTCTCGGCGGATTGGGCATTCCGCTGTCCGTCGGATGCGCGGAGCAGATGCAGGACGAGCTGTTTCTGTTCTGGTTTGCGTGCGCGGCGGCGGGGGAAAGTCTGATCCTCTCCTATCCGACTGCCGACCTGCAAGGCAAATCCTACCGTCCGTCCACCGGTGTTGAGCGGATCATGATGCTGTTTCCCGACATCACGCCTCAAAATCCGCTTGCCTGTGACAATATCGACCGCATCGTCAATGCGGAAACCGCGTTTGAATGCTACGCCGCGGAACGTGCGCTCCAAGGTGACACCCGCGGGGAGAGGGTGCCGCCGTCAAACCTCCTCCGTGCGCTTGAAGATACGTTCCGTACATCGGTTCAGATGAACGATGACCCCGCTGTCCGCCGTCGGCTGGATGCCCTGAATCTGCCCCTGACCCAGCGAACGAACCGGCTCGGCGAGGATACCCTCGGGCTCTTGTTCGGCAATACCGTTGCCATGACGCAGTCGCGGCTGGAAAGCTACGTCTTATGCCACTTTGCCTACTTCTGCGGGTATGTATTGAAGCTGCGGGAGCAGAAGCGCGTGACGTTCGGGACGGCGGACATCGGCAGTTTCGTTCACTACGTTCTGCAAAGATTCATGGAGCAGTATGCCGCCGCGCCCGCTTGTGACCGCGAAAAATACGAGGACGATGCGTATCTTGCCGAAACCGTCGGGAAACTTTTGTCCGGCTACATGACGGGGGTATTCGGTTTTCACGACGGCGACAGTCAGCCGAACCGCGTGCGGCATCTCGTCGGACGTCTGCGGCAGACGGCAACGCTGATTGCAAAGAACCTCATCCATGAGTTTGCGGCGAGCGACTTTGTGCCGCGGGACTTTGAGCTTCCTGTCGGGGACGACTGCGGTGGAGAGGGCGATGACCGCCGCATTGCGCCCTTGCAGATCACAGCCCCTGACGGCACGCATATCCGGCTTTACGGCACCATCGACCGTGTGGATACCTACGAAAAGGACGGCGCGACCTATGTCCGTGTCGTGGACTACAAAACGTATGTAAAGGATTTTTCGCTCGACGATGTTGCGGCGGGCATCAATATGCAGATGCTTCTGTACCTGTTCGCGGTCTGGCAGAACGGTCAGAGCCGCTACGGCGAAAATCTCCGTCCCGCCGGGATTCTCTACATGGCGGCAAATCCCACGGAAAAGACCCACAACGGTATCCCCACGCCCGCCGAGGTGGAAGCCGCCGCCGAAAAAACGATGAAGCGTTCCGGGCTCTTCCTTGACGACCGCGACGTGCTGGAAGCGATGGAACACGGTCTTGGCGGAAACTACATTCCCGTAAGGCTGAAAAAAGACGGCAGCTACCGCCAAGGGACACAGGTGGAAACGCTGGAGCAGTTCGGCGCGCTGATGCACGAGGTGGAAGCAACCGTCTGCGACATCGTGACGGAAATGAAAAGCGGCAACGCCGATGCAGTCCCGCTCTCCAAAACGAACCCCGAAACCGGTCGCGACCCGTGCGCGTACTGCAAAATGCGCGCTGTCTGCCGGACGTAACAATTTCACTGCGCAAGCAAATTCACTGCCAAAGGCAACTTCACCCAAACCACTTTATCATTCTGTCAACTTAAAGGATTTTTTTGATAAATTGAAAATGGCTGAACCATTTTCTTCCTTAACATTTCGTCCAAAGGACGAAATATATCACGCTGGCAACGTTACGTTGACAGCATTACCCACCCAAGGAGGACACACCATGCGGGAACTTGACCCAAAATGGACAAAGGCACAGCGGGATGCCATCCGTTCCCGCGGGGAAACACTGCTGGTCTCTGCCGCCGCTGGGTCCGGCAAGACAGCTGTTCTGACGGAGCGCATCATCGACCGGCTTCTGGAAGAGGACAACGCGCTCGATCTGTCGTCCGTTCTGGTCGTGACCTTTACCAAAGCGGCGGCGGCGGAGCTGAAAACGCGCATCCGTGCGGCACTTGACCGGGAAATTGCCAAAAATCCGGACAACAAACGCCTGCAAACCCAGCTGTTTGAGGTCAACCGCGCAAAGATCTGCACCATCGACAGCTTCTGTCTCGATCTCATCCGGGCGCATTTTGATACGCTCGGTCTTTCGCCGCGCGTGTCGGTATCGGACGAAGCGAGCGCAAACCTCTTGTGCAAAAACGTCATGAACGATCTCATCGACGATTATTTCGACGGGCGCATTACGGATGAAGAAGAACAAATTCCCGATTTCGGCGCGTTCTCCGATCTGTTCGTCACGGCGCGGACGTCATCGGCACTTGCTGATGTTTTGCTTGCCATCCGCGAAACGGTGAATGGCTACGAGGAGGGGACAGCGTGGTTCTTTTTGCAGAAAGAACGGCTTTTGTCCGCCGCAGGCGATGACATCGCGGGCGATTTTCTGTACAGTGATGTCGGGCGGGTACTCTGTGATGCGCTTCTTGCATTCGCGGAAAATTTCACAGCGGAATACGCGGAGCTGTGCGCGTTCCTTGCATCCGACGCGGTTTATCTGAAAAATTACGGTGACTGTTTTTCCTATGAGCGGGTGTGGTGTGAGGAACTACTTGCGATTCTGAAAACGAAAGGGAACGGTCGGTGGGACACCATGCGCGCGCATTTTGACACGTTCAATGAACCAGGTCTGAAATCCGGTATCCGCGGCGACAAAAAGACCGACGACGTTCTCCGCGCCAAGGCACGGCATGAGGCATTCAACGAAGCGCGCAAGGAATTTGCGGAAAAATTCTTCACCGTGTCGGAAACCGAACTTGCAGAACTCAACCGGGAACAGGCGGCGGTCGCGGGACATCTCGGCACGTTTTTCACCGTGTACGAACGCCGTCTTGCGGTGGAAAAGAACCGTCGGAAAACGCTGGACTTCGGCGACATGGGACGGCTTGCGCTGAAACTGCTCTGGGATGCGGAAAAGGGCTGTCCCACGGATGTCGCGCGGGCGGAGGCGCAGAAGTATTCCGAAATCTATATTGACGAATATCAGGACGTCAGCCCGGTGCAGGATCGCATTTTTTCGTCGATCGCAAGAGAAAACAACCGCTTCATGGTCGGCGATGCCAAGCAGAGCATCTACGGCTTCCGCGGGGCTTCTCCGGAGCTGTTCACGGGATACCGTGCGCAGTTTGCATCCGGACAGGCGCAGGGAAAGGGCAGAACGATCTTCTTATCAGACAACTTCCGCTGTGATGCGCCGGTCATCGACTTTTCAAACCTCATCTTCTCGGTGCTGTTCACGCGCGGAAATATGCCTTACACGGACGAGGATGCGCTGAAATGCTCCA
Organism: Clostridia bacterium; assembly: GCA_017481495.1. GTDB lineage: Bacteria > Bacillota > Clostridia > Oscillospirales > CAG-272 > RGIG3925. The sequence goes on along the minus strand of JAFUPC010000005.1, from coordinate 372 downwards.
AGCCTGCGGAGGGCGAGGGACAACAGACCCGCATCACGCTCGCCGTTATTCCGACGGAAAAAGAGGAGGACGACGGGGAAACGGATTCTGACGGAAATCCGGAAACGGACAGAACTGCGGAACACGAAAAGAATCCGGACAATGCGGATGCTTACACCGAAGCCGATTACACGGCGGATGCGATTGCGCACCTGCTTTCATCCGGAAGAAAACGCGACGGAACCCCCATCCGCCCGCGGGACATCGCCATTCTCGTCCGGAGTGCCAAATCCTCCGCCGCACCGATCGCAAAGGCACTCGAATCCCGCGGCATTCCGTCCTACAACAGTGTTTCCCGCGCGTTTTTTGAGAACGCCGAGGTACTGCTCATGT
>JAFUPC010000067.1 GCA_017481495.1 Clostridia bacterium | reverse complement strand
CGGCGGGGATGCTGAACACGCCCGCGATAAGCGCCGACAGCGCCACGGAAACCGCCATGCGCTTCACCGAACTCTTCTTGCGGATATACTGCACGATGGGAACCTGTCCGGGACAGTTGTACGAGCAGGTACCGCATTCGACACAGCTCATGACACCGAACGAATCGGCGTCGTCATAAGAGCCTTTCTGCGAGAATGCCGCGAGATAGTTGGGCATCAGGTGCATCGGGCAGTTCGCCACGCACCGTCCGCACCGGATGCAGGCGGCAGGGAGGTCGTAGTGCAGGTCGTTTTTCTCGGAGAAAACGAGGATCGCGGAGGTACCCTTGGTGACGGGCGCGGTGATGTCCCACTGCGCAATACCCATCATCGGGCCGCCGTTGACGATCTTTTTCGGCTGTGCGCGCAGACCGCCGCAGAAGTTGATGACGTCCAGATACGGCGTGCCGAGCGGAACGCGGACGTTTTTCGGGGTACGGATGCAGTCGCCGTCGCAGGTGACTGTGCGTTCGATCAGCGGCATTCCGTGCGCAACGGCATCAAACACCGCTGAGCAGGTTTCCGCGTTGAAAATCACGCATCCGACATCGGCGGGAAGCTTGCCCTGCGGCAGTTCCACGCCCTTGAGCGCATAAATGAGCTGACGTTCATCGCCCTGTGGATATTTCGTTTTCATGACGCGCACCTTGATGATGTCGCTTCCAGCAAGACATTGCTCCAGCTTGTTGATGGCATCGAGCTTGTTGTCCTCCACGGCGATCTCCGCTTTGCGCAATCCCAGTGCTTTCATCAGAATTTTGACGCCGTTGATGACAGCGGCGGGATTTTCCAGAAGAAGTCTGTGGTTTGCCGTAATATAAGGTTCGCATTCTGCACAGTTGACGATGAGATGCTGAACCTTTCCGAGTGCCGACTGGATCTTTGCATACGTCGGGAATGTCGCACCGCCCATGCCGGAGATGCCGGCGTTTTTGACGATCTCGATAATTTCCTCGGTCGTGATCTCCTGGATACGCTTCGGATAGGGTTGGATGGAGGGGTCAAGGGTGTTGCAGCCGTCGTTTTCGATCGTCACATTGACGATCTTCATGCCGTTCGCCGCATTCATTTCCTTGATTTCCCGGACGGTGCCGGAAACGCTTGCATGAACCGGGCAGCCGAGTCCTGATTCGACACGTCCGATGACCTGTCCTCTGTAAACCGTATCACCGACTTTGACACATGAGACACAGGGTGCGCCGATATGCTGGGACATCGGGAGAGAAACAAGGGCGGGAGGCGGGAGCGCCTCGATTTTGCACCGCCGCGTGTTCTTGTGGTCATCGACGTGCATACCGCCTCTGAAAGTGAGAGCCAATTTGATTCACCTCGTGTTTTTGATCTTTCCTTTATATGATACCACAAAATTTCCGATTTTGCAAGGGAATTTGCAGAATCCGTTATGACAACATTTTAACGAAATATGAATTGCGGCATCCAGGTGCGGAAAATGGGAAATGTGGAAATTTTATGAAGAAATTTTGAAAAAGGTATTGACAAATTCTGCCATTTATGGTATAATATTGAAGTCACAGAAATCGAGGGTCTAAATCCTCTGTTTCGACAGGAAAACCGAAAAAACTTCAAAAAGTTTTAAAAACCCCTTGACAGAAACGAAAATCTGTGATATAATATATAGGCTGTCTTGAGAACGGATAACAAAATCCGAAGAACAGCAAAAGATGATCCTTGAAAATTGAACAACAATTAAAATTGTACGAAACAAGGAGAAAGAAATTTCTCTGGAATCTCGACAATTCCTTTAATACGAACACGAAAGAAATCGTCAGATTTCTTTCACACAAAATCGTAAGATTTTGTGGTTCACTCTTT
>JAFUPC010000066.1 GCA_017481495.1 Clostridia bacterium | reverse complement strand
GACACCGAGATTCTTCGCCATCTCATCGCCCAACCGTAATGCGTTGGCGTGTCGGATGCAAAGAAGCGCCAGAATCAGTCCGATCACGGAATAGGAAAGAATGGTTCCAACGTGAGTCCAGGACATACCTGCAAGGCTGCCATTCATAAAGGCAAGCACGCCTGTCAGATTGTCGCTGTTCATAAGCTGTAAAAGAGAGTTATACGCACCGAGTACCGAGTTGATGGCGACACCGGCAAGGATGATCCGCACGGGGCTGACGCCGTCCTTCCACGCCATCAGATAGATCAGTACACACGCAAGCGCCGCGCCGACAAATGCGAACAGCGGCAGTCCCGTTGTCATGTTCGGGAAGATCAGCAGCACGGTAATCGCCGCCGTTCCCGCTCCGGCTGAAACACCGATGGAGCCGGGATCGGCAAGGGGATTACGCATGACTGCCTGCAAAAGCGCGCCTGCAGCAGAAAGGCACGCACCGACCAAAATCGCCAATACCACACGGGGCAGACGAAGATTCAGGACGATGGTTCTCGTTACGTTCTGTTCTGTGGTCAGATCGGATTCTTTGGAAATAATCGAGGTGATGATCTCCGACACCGAAAACCTGACACTTCCGATATTGATCGCTACTACCGCCAGTACCGCAATCAGCACGGCAAGGATGATCCATAATAAACCAACACGGAGCAGCTTGACGCTGCCCCGGTTTTCTTTCAATCTTTTTGCCATATGATCTTTACTCTGCGTAGAAGGCAGCTACATCTTCTGCGAGGCTTTCAAGGGCATCTACATATCCGATACCGTAAACAGCAATATATTCGACACCAAGATACAGAACCTGCCCGTTTGTAATCGCGGTCATAGCGTTCCAATAGGTGGGATTGGCGGCAATAATTTCGCCCATCATGGTCTCGGTTGCAGCCGCATCGCCGGCTCCAACAACGACCAGAAGGTCGGGCTGATCGACAAGAGCGGTCTCGTAGTCAATGGCAAACATAGAAGCGGCGGCAGTCGTGTCGGAAACGTTCTCGAAGCCAAGCATCTTCATCATAGAGCCGAGTGTGCCGTCCGAGGTCTGACCATAAACATAGTTCACACCGCCTGCCTGAAGAACCATGATCTTTTTACCTGCGTTGGCGGCGGAGAGGGTTACACAGGTGGTTTCAATATCCGTAAAGCTCTTTTTCAGTTCCTCTGCTTTTGCACGGCTTTCAGTATCTATGGAAAACGCCTCGATCAGACACATGGATTCTTCTTTTACTGTTTCGTAAGAAACGCCGTGACCGGAAGCCTGATAATAGACATTGATACCGAGACTTTCCAAGGTAGCTCCGTGAGAGTCTTTATAAGAAGAAGCCAAAATGACAAGATCGGGATTGAGAGCTACAACATCCTCAATATTGAATTCATCACTCATCAAGCTCTTGAGCTGTGTAATGTTCGGATTTTCTGCAAAAATATGTCCGGTTGCGCTGGAGGAAGGCATTGCGATAATGGATGCGCCCATTGCATACAGCGTTGGAACGGGGGCAGTAGCGGTACAGGCGATACGAGTAGGTGTCTCGTCGAGAACGAGAGGTTCATAGCCTTGGGCTGCCATACTTGCAGGATATGTAAGCGTAAATTTGGTATCTTCGGGTGTTTGAGTATTTTCGGTATTTGTACCGTTGTCGCCCGTAATATCATCCCCTGTGCCTGTATTTCCGCAGGCAGCCATACTGAGCAGCATCATAGCCGCTAAAAGAAATGCAATAAATTTTTTCATGATAGAAAAATCCTTTCATAAATTTATTCTTGTGCAATGATTTTGTCGGCAAGCTCACTGTATACCGCTTGCATTTTGGATTCGGTCAAACATTCAAATACTGTACCGCCTCCATTTTCAGCCTCCTGAATTTCGGGAGATCGGGGAATGTATTGAAGCATCGTCGTTCCGATTTCTTTCAGGGCTTCATTTACGATTTCCACTTCATTTTCGAGATTTTTCGCATTCAATATTAAGCCCTGAAGCTTAGCATAACCACGCTTTCCGAAATTACGGATCGCGGCGGCAATATTGTTGGCTGCGTAAAGCGACATCATCTCACCCGAGGAAACTACGTAAACGTCCTTTGCGTATCCGTCGCGGATCGGCATGGCAAAACCACCGCAAACCACATCTCCGAGCACATCGTAGATTACGATGTCGGGCTGATAGGTTTCAAATGCTTTCAGCTCGGCGAGCTTCTCAAAAGCGGAGATGATTCCTCGTCCCGCACATCCCACACCGGGCGTGGGGCCTCCTGATTCCACGCAAAGGACTCCAGCGTAGCCTTCATACACAATATCCTCAAGCTTCAGATCCTCGCCCTTGGCTTTGATCTGTTCGAGAACAGTAGGAATCCGTTTTCCTTTCATCAAATTCTTGGTGGAATCTGCTTTCGGATCACAGCCGATCTGCATGACCTTATAGCCCTTATGTGCCAAAGCTGCAGATAGGTTTGAGGTGGTCGTTGATTTGCCGATACCGCCCTTGCCGTAGATCGCGATTTTTTTCATTTGGTTCTCCTTTCTGCATGGTTGG
>JAFUPC010000065.1 GCA_017481495.1 Clostridia bacterium | reverse complement strand
TGCCGGGGCTGACCGATGCTAAGGCGGTACACCCCTGAGATAGATAATGATGATCATGCTTGATACCTCCTTCCTGAGTTGATTACTTCTGACCATAGAGATCATGATTGACAAGAGCCGAATAGTAGTTGTCCATCGTCAAGGATGCGTTATACAGTGTCGTGAGCATATATGCTCTGATGTTCCGAATGTTAGATGGGCATTCATTCATGGCGTGAAGGACATACTCTATATGGCTGCTGTTGAGCTTTAGGAAACGGGACTTTACCACTTGCTGCGGCATATCCTCGCCGTTGATGCAGATCGTAGGACGGGTGGAGCAGATAGCATCCAACATGATTTCAACCATCTCATTTACACGGTCAATGTCAAAGCGACTATCCTGAGAGAGTATTTCAAGCTCAAGGTTATCCCGAATGATCTCTTCATACTGCGCTCTCATATCCATCCTATCCATCCCATCAAGATTGATAGATTGATAGTTTCTCGGATTGTTAATTCTTTCTTGAGTATTTACTTGATTAGTATTTATTTGTGCCGGATTTTCCCCGTGTGGGTTATCCATGTCTGGATTATCCATATCTGGATTTTCCGTATATGGTTTTCCCGTGTCTGGATTTATCTGTCGTGGCTGTTCATAGATATCGAAAATCGTATTGCTGAGTCTGCCTTTTTCGTCTCTCATCCTATGCCGGACAAGATAACCAAGTCGTTCAAGCTCCTTGAGTGAAGACTGTATGGCATCGGGACCTTCCTTGCAGATGGACGCTAAACCACGAGTGGAGAACTTCCAACCATTGCTAAATGAGAGCATCTTCGAGAGTAATCCGACAGACTTGAGAGAGAGGTTTCTATCTCTCAGATGATAATTCGACATCAGCGTGAAGCTGCGATGCTCCTTGTTGACGCGATAGATTGCCATGAGATCAACGCTCCTTTTCTGTGTTTGGCTGACTGCGAAGCGTCGAAAGAGAAACCGGCGAATACGGGCATTCCTTGAACACGCAAGTCTGATGTTTCCAATACGGACGATGGAAGCAGCAGGATCGGCATTCTGGGCAGATACCATCACAGCCGCTATCGTAGTGGTTATACGGCGTTTCTTTCATCAATGCCTCAAACGCCAATGAGCATCCTTTCGGGTACATTTTGCTTACCTCCGTTTTTGTGATAGAAATAGAAAAAGCCCCGTCATTGTTCTGCTATGCGCAGTGCAATAACGGGGCTTTGCCGTGTATTAAGTTTTTGCAGGAATTACAGAAAACTTTCGGTTTACTGTTTGGACAAAACCAGCGAAACACCATTTGTTTTCGAGCCTCTGACCTAAGCCATTACATGAACATCGTTTCGAGCATTTGATTGAATACTTCTTGGAAAGAAGGTCCGTCCTTCTTGTAGCTGACACGAACAATAGTCTTTCCAACCTTGAACATATACGGATTCTTGATCTGTTCAACATAGGACTTCATTCGTTCCTCTACCGGAAGAGTGCGGTCAATCTTAACATCACGGATGTCCACCAGACTGTCGAGCAATTCCTGCCGATTCTCCATATTCTCACCTCCTTCACCATTTGATAGGGATATTATATCATGCACTTTTGAACAGTGCGTGACATCAGTCATCAATCTGATCAAGGAAGGTTTTGATGAGAAGAGTATGTTTCCATGTCTTCCGGATAATATCGAAGCTGTATTGAGAAACGAGGAAATCTACAAGGCTGATCTTCGGAATGAGAAACCTGCCGGAGATGAAAAATGCCTTTATCTTCTTAGCATTGCACCAGCGATGAAGAGATGTGTCACAATAGCCGGTTGCTTCAACCACTTCAACGACAGTCATGAGATCACCGTATGTTTTTAACTCGTGTTCGATGTGCTTTCGGAAGGCTGCTCGTTCATCATCGGAGAGGTTTAACATTTCATTCCGATAGGTGATTCGAGAAGTATAGTGACCGGAGCGTCCCTGATACCAGAGATCGGGAGCGCGGTAAACTTCCGGGTGAAGCTCTCGGTCAATCATATAGTAGATAACATCGTCGGTACAGATCGTATACCGGCGAGTTTTTTTGCCTGAGTCTTTGCAAGGGACTAAACCGCTTTGCAGAAGATGAAGGGCAGTTGCTTTGCTGATATGTGCTATCCGATAAAACTGATCTTTCGAGATCGTCTCGGGGTATTCTCTGCGGATAGCTTCGTAATATTTCATGCTTTCAGTCATGCTGATAACCACCTTGTTTTTGATGTTCGGTATAGGTAGGTGTCATCTGCATTTAACTGTGTTTTCTCCCCGAGTTCTCCCCATCTTCTCCCCAACGGGCTTTTTTCTCCCCAAAACCGATTTTCTTTCGAACTCCTTGTACCATCGGGCTTTTCGGGATTTTTGACCTCCGAGGGCAAAAAAATGCTGATTTATCAAGGGTTTTCAAGCTCTCACATCTTCTGTGATTTTCCGGCGTTTTCCTTCAAAGTCTGGATAGCGACTCCGACTCGAAATCAGTTTGGGCGCAAGCCTACAAGGGTTCGAATCCCTTTCTCTCCGCCATAATGAAAAAAGTGCCTGAAATACGGCACTTTTTCTGTTTTACCACGAAAAAACCGCGAATAAAAAAGAGCCACTGTATTGGTGGAGCTGTAAAACGGTTGGCTGCATATCAACGGAAACACCTAGACGAAAAATGTTTGGGTGTTTCTTGTGCAGACGGTAGAATTATTCAAATTTATGTGCTATACTGTATATGCTCAAATTCGACAGAGAACCAAGAATCGGAGATATGATTATGACACAGACAGAATTTCAAAAGTTACCATACAGCATTAGGACTTAATGCCGAAGAAATGGACACTGCTTGAGAATTGGCGTGGAATACTTATTTGGAGTTTGAAGCACCCGATTACGAGCCGCAGGGCATCGATACATTTAAGCGCGACATTATGGATAACGCACAGTTCAAAGAATCGTGCTGCAACGGTACAAATCGTATGTGGGGAGCGTATGATCGGGAGAAGCTTGTCGGGATTTTTATCATGCGTGAAGCATCTCATATTTGTTTGGCTTTTACTCACAGAGATTATCACAGAAGAGGAATTGCAACTGCGATTTTTAATCAATTGTTAAAGGATGTCAGAATAGAAAATCCCGAAGTTAAAAAGATCACTTTGAACAGTTCACCTTATGGCAGACCTTTTTTTCACCGTGTTGGCTTCGTTGATACGGATACAGAAAAAACGATTGACGGTATCCGTTTTACGCCAATGGAATATAAATTATAAACATAAAACAATCCTCCGTATGCCCGATCGTAACCATACGGAGGATTGCCTGTTTTACAGACACCGCTCAATGCGGCGCTCTGTTTTCTGTGGGAAAAATATTCGCTTACTTCTCGGCTTTCTCCGCCTTCTCCGCCTCCGCCGGAAGCTTCTTCTTTCCGCCGACCTTCTGGAGGATTGCCCAGATGTTGCCGGAGAGGCAGACGGAGGAATAGAGGCCGGCGACGATGCCGACGATGAGGGGGAGAATGAACTGCTGGATGGACTGCACGCCGAAAATATAGATCATGACGATGGTGAGCAGGGTCGTGACGGTGGTATTGACGGAGCGGAGCAGGGTCTGGTTGGACGACAGGGTCATGTTTTCGTCGAATGTGTAGTTCGGATACAGCTTGACATTTTCACGCACACGGTCGAAGACGATGATGGTTGCGTTGATGGAATAACCGAGAATCGTGAGCAGTGCCGCGATGACGTTGGAATTCATCGGGAGCTGGAACAGCGCGTATGCGACCAGCATGAAGAACAGGTCATGCGCAAGGCAGAACACCGCCGCAACACCCGACTTGAAGTCAAAGCGGATGGTGATATACACGAGCATCAGCGCAACGGCAAGCGCGACGGACGTGATACCGGATTTCCGGAAATCCGCCGAAACGGATGCGCCGACCGAGGTGACATTCAGACGGTCCTCATCGGTCAGGTTGTATTCTGCTTTCAATGCCTCAAAGACCGCATCGCGCACCTCTGTGTCGATCTCGGTACACTTGATGATGACCTGATCGCCGTTGTCACCTGTTTTCTGCACGGAAGAAACCTTCTTTTCTATGATGCCCTCTGTGATCTCCGTGATGTCGGCTAAGTCGTCTGCGTTCAATGTATGCCCGATGTTGATCTGCATGGAAGTACCGCCGATGAAGTCCGTATCCCACGCAAAGCCGCGCAGTAAAATGATGACGAGTCCGATCACAAGGCAGATGCCTGTATAAAGGAAGAACCATTTCCGCCACTTCGTGAACGAGATTTTCCCGAGCGACTGCTTCGTCGGTTTTTTCGGCGGGGTCTTACCCGACTTCTGCGGATCCGGGACGGTTATCATCTGCGAAAGGTCGTAGAGTTCCATATTGTCGTTCATTTGCGGATCGCCTCCCCTCTGATCTCCATATCTTTCTTTTTCATGCCCCATTTTCTGGGATCGGTCACGCGCATACCGACGAGACGGGATAAGAAGAATCGCGTCACGAACAGGGCGATGAACATGGAAACGAGGACACCGATGAGCAGGGTCTGCGCAAAGCCGACGATGGAGCCGGTACCGAAGACGATCAGCACGATGACCGCGATGAGCGTGGTCACGTTGGAGTCAATGATGGATGTGAATGCGTTCTTGAAGCCCGCATGGAAGCCCGCATTGGTCGATTTACCGATGCGCAGTTCCTCCTTGATGCGTTCAAAGATGATGACGTTTGCGTCAACCGCCATACCGACGGACAGGATGATACCTGCGATGCCGGGCAGGGAAAGGTTGACCTTGGTCGTACAGATGATGATGCCGACGATGCCGATGTAGCCGCACAGCGCAAGAGATGCGCACAGACCCGGCAGGGCGTAGAATGCGGTCATGAAGACCATGACGAGCAGGATGCCGATGCCGCCTGCCATGACGGAGGTGGACAGCGCCTTTTCACCGAGCGTCGGGCCGATGGCTTCGAGCTGAACCTCTTTCAGCGCAAACGGCAGCTGACCGGATGTGATGATGGATGCGAGCCATTCCGCGCGTTCCTGGTCGAAGTTACCCGTGATGACACACGAATCGGTGCGCAGTTCCTCATGGACAATTGGGGAGGACAGCACCTCACCGTCGAGCACGATGGAAATGTAGTTCGTTCCGGCGGCGGTGTGTGCGCTGTCGGATGCGTTGCGGGTCGCCTCCGCGAACTTGTCAACGGCGTTTGCGTTGAATTCCAGTGTGACGAAATACTGCGGGATGCCCTGTCCGGTGGGGTCGCCGTAGACTGCGGACGCCTTTTTAACGTCTTTGCCCTCTAAAACGAGACCGCCGTCGGAATCGAGAAATTCGAGTTTTGCCGTGGAGCCGAGCAGCTGGGAAGCTTCCTCGGGGTCGTCAATGGCGGGGATCTCTATGCGGACACGCCGGTCGCCGGAGAGGGTGACGGTTGCTTCCGTGTAACCGAGCGAGGTCAGACGGTTGACCATCATGTTCTGCACTGCCGCCATGTTCGCGGACAGCTCCTCCGCCGACGGTTCCTCAACAAGATCTGCTTCATAGACGATGACCGAGCCGCCGACCAGGTCCAGACCCTTGCGGACACCGTCTTCGTCAAGAATACCGTCGATGGGACCGACGCCGACCAGCGCAACAGCCACCACCACGGCGATCAGCAGAACCGCAAGCGCAAAGCCCGCCATGTTTTTTGCCTTAGCCATAATGTGATAATATCCTTTCTTTCGGGGTATTTTTGCATATAATAATAGTATACCTTTTTTTTGCGGTTTTGTCAATTCTTTTTGCGGTTTTTTGCGTAAAATTTGAGGAAAAAGGGGGGAGAGGCGGTTTGACGGAAAAACGGATGATTCATAAAATCGTCCCCAATCCCCCCGAAATCCCGTTCTGTTCATCACCATGTCACATTTCCGTGGTATAATGACACCATAAATTCCATCCCCGAAGGAGCATTGCACGATATGTCAAAAAAACAGCCGCGCCGGGTGTATCTCGGCACAACCAGACGACAGAAGAACACACGTCTGCGCACATTCTGCATCACCGCTGTCCTGCTGGTGCTTGTCGTTGTGGCATCGGCATATTTCGTTTCGTGGATGCTGGAGGGAAAGGTTGCGCTCCCCACGGGTGGCGACCCGGCTGACTCCGAATCCGTGTCGGACGGTGGAGGGCAAGGGGCGGCACAGACCGATACCGTGAATACCTCTCCGACAACTGAAACGGATGCCGATGAATCGGATTCCGCCTCGACAGAATCCGCACCGGAGAAACAGACCGTCACCGTCACGGGAACGCCGTACAAGGTGCTGGACTACACGGAAAAGTGGGTCGTGATGCTCGATGCCGGGCACGGTTTTGACGATATCGGAACCTCCTCCGCGCTGCTTGGGGAGACCAATGAAGCGACGGTCAATCTCGATATTACCCTGCGGGCGGCACAGCTTCTGGAGGATGCCGGAGTGACGGTTCTCCTGACACACGATACCAACGCCGTATCCGGCCGTGTGAGCGTTTCTGAGGGCGGGAAGATGCCGCTCAACAATCTTGTCCTCCTGACACCGGAGGACCGTGCCGCGCTTGCAAACGGGCAGGACGTGGATATGTACGTTTCCATCCACTGCGACAGCATTCCCGAAAAGCCGGACGTGTCCGGGATGCGGATGTATTACTGTGGGGCGGAGACCGATGTTCTGACCGGAAAACGCAACGCGGGGGCTGAAGCCCTGGCATCGAACATCGCCGCATCGTTTTACGGGGTTATGGGCGCGGAATCCGTTTTGCCGATGGTAAAGAATCTGACCGAAGAACAGGCGTATTACGTCATCCGGGAAGTCGCGGTGCCGAGTGTTTTGTGCGAGGTCGGTTTTGTAACAAACGAAACCGATGCCGCGGCGATGCTGGATGCGGAATGGCGGCAGGATGCCGCGCGGGGGATTGCAGAGGGGATCCTTGCGTACATCGGTGCGGCGGACGGTGCCGTTACGGAATAAAGGAGGGTGCTGTCATGGCTGAATTTTCAAAAGAACCCATCCGAACAAAGGAAGAACTGGAATTTGCGGTCTTCTGCATCGAAAACGTCGCGGAAGCCCTGCACACGTCGGGCGACCGGATCTACCGTGCATGGACAGAGGACAGCGACATTCTGAATGCGTATGTGGTGCTGTGCTACAGCGCGCTTCACACGCAGGGGCGGGCATACATTGTCGATGACCTTGTGTCGCTGATGGAGGAGAGGGGGATTACCATTCAATGAGAGCACATCCGATTCTTCTTCAAATGAAATACGCTGACGTCATCGAATGCTTTGCAAAAACGGCGGGGCTGTCCTTTGACGAAGCGTTGAAGCAGTTTTACGGCTCCCTGACCTATCAGCTGATGCGTGAGGGGGTCGGGGATACGCATTGTCTGTCCGAAGCGTATCTTGCGGAGGATCTGATGATGGAAATGAATGAAAAAACAAAACCGACGCAACCGATCAGCGCGGAATCCAACATCTGAATATATTCTGACAGAAAAGAGTGATACATCCATGTTACCATACCCCATCCTCCCCCTTGAAAAGGCGAAATGGAAAGGCACGCCGCTTCCCATCGCTTACACGACAAATACCTATTACAATATCACCGTTGACCGCACCGAAACAGGGTTTCAGATGAACATGGTTCTGACCGATACCTCGTCGTCCCCCATCACGCACACGGCGGAAGAATACGATTTTCCGGACAAGCTGTATGAGGACTACCGCCCCGACTCCCGTGCCTTCGGTATGATGGATGATGACGGAAACCTGATCGCCGCCATTGAGTTTGAACCGGAAGAATGGTCGAACCGTCTGCGCGTACACGAGCTGTGGATTTCCGACCGGTATCACCGGATGGGCATCGGCCGGGCGCTGATGGATCTTGCCAAAGAAGAAGCGCGGCGGGCAGGGAATCGGATGCTGATCTTGGAAACGCAGTCCTGCAACACGAATGCCATTGGTTTTTATCTGCACGAAGGCTTTACGCTCATCGGCTTTGACACCTGCTGTTATGCCAACAACGACCTTGCGCGCCGGGAAGTGCGCATCGAGCTTGGCTGGGAGGTACATTAAATCATGTGGCTCTTGTTTGCCATCGCATCCTCCGTATTTGCCGCGCTGACAAGTATTCTTGCCAAGGATCGGTACAGATATGTTCGATAATCTGTCACCATCCATTGAAACCGTGTATACTTGATAGGTATTATCTCGGTCAAAACGGGGTTATCGAACAAATCTATTGAAAACGTCAATTCCAATCCGGCGACTGCCATCCGAACCTGCTTGGTGCCGTTTTATTGACTGCCGGGACACTTGTCATGGTACTATGACCCAATTTTTTCCATCAAAGGAGAAACGATATGACTCTGCTTGAAAATCAGATTTACAACACAGAAACAGGTGCGGCGGGTCTCTATGACATCGCCCTGCCGGGAGACGTCGGAACGCCGTGCGACCTCCTCTACATCTACATTCACGGCGGCGGCATCGAGGGCGGAACGAAAGACGGCGGCGCGGAACGCGGTCTCATCACGACACTTGCAAAGGAATACGGCATTGCCGCCGCATCCATCAACTACCGGATGTATCCCGCCGCACGCTTTCCCGTTTTTATCGAGGACTGCGCAAAAGCGGTCGCGGAGATCCTGCGCGCGGCGAAAACGCTCTGTCCGTTCCGTCACGCCGCGGTCGGCGGCTCCTCTGCCGGCGGGTATCTGTCGATGATGCTGTTCTTTGACCCGAAATATCTTGGGGCTGTGGGACTTTCTCCGCGCGACATCCACGGCTGGTATTTCGACGCTGGTCAGCCGACGACGCATTTCAACATTCTGGCAAAAGAACGCGGCATCGACCCCGTTGCCGTCCGCATCGACGAAGCCGCGCCGATGTTCTTCGTTGACTGCCCGTTTACCGAAAAGGACACCCTGCCGCACATCCACTTCACCTGGTCTGAATACGACATGACCGCCCGCCCGGAGCAGACGGAACTCATGCTGTGCCTGCTCCGCCACTACGGCTATCCCGCGGGCAAGCTCTCCACCACGTTCATGCCCGGAAACGGTCACTGTGAATACGTCGGCAAGCCGCATCTGTTTGCGGATATGACAGCACGGTTTTTGAGAACATTGTAAAAGAGCAAGATTGTCGACTTATGGGCGGCGATGTCGATATTGCATTACGCAATGCATTCCTTAAAAAATCATTGGATTGCATTTGTAAATCAAAAAGAAACAGGATAATACCGCTAAAAATGTCCCCCGACGACCGCGAAAACGATACCGTCAGGGGACATCCGTTATTTACTTGGTTTTATGCCTGATTGTCGGATTTTACAGCGATTCTTCCGTTGTCACAGCATCCTCTGCCGTGTCGTCCTTGGCTTTGCTGTCTGCCTTGTCGTCGCGGACTTCCTCGACGATCGTATTTGCGGCAGACTTGCCTGCGATCACACCCGTGATGAGAGAGGACAGGTCGATGCCGGTCGCTTCCTTGACACCCTCCATGATCTGGGAGGTGGACTTCATGACGTCGCCGACCATCTTGGTAGAGTTGCCGTCACCGTACATGACGATACGGTCAGTCTGTGCAAGCGGCATAGCGGCGTTCTTGACGATCTCGGGCATTGCTTCGAGGTACATTTCGAGGACGGACGCTTCGCCCATCTTCTTCTGCGCTTCGGCTTTCTTTTCGATGGCTTCGGCTTCGGCGAGACCCTTGGCGCGGATACCGGCAGCTTCCTGCTCCATCGCATAGCGCTGGGCTTCGGCTTCGGCTTTCATCGCTTCGGCGGCCTTGACCGCTTCGTATGCCTGTGCTTCCGCATCCTTCTGACGGCGGATGAGATCGGCTTCGGCTTCCTTTTCTGCCTTGTACTTCATGGCATCGGCCTGCTTGCGGACTTCCGCATCAAGCTGACGTTCCTTGAGGGCGATCTCCTTTTCAGCAAGCTCGGCTTCCTTTTCACGGCGAGCGATGTCGGCGTTGACCTTCGTGACTTCGATGGTCTTACGCTGGCTTTCCTGCTGGATGTTGTAGGCGGCATCCGCTTCGGCGCGCTTGGTGTCGGCCTTGGTCTTCATTTCCGCCTGCTGGATGGAGAGGGCGGCGTTCTGCTCGGCGATCAGCTTTTCCGCTTCGACCTTGACGGCGTTCGATTCCTGCTCCGCGTTTGCCGTTGCGATGGCGATGTCGCGCTGGGCGTTCGCCTTTGCGATCTGGGCGTTCTTGCGGATCTGCTCGACGTTGTCGATACCCATGTTCTCGATGGTGCCGGCGGCATCACGGAAATTCTGGATATTGAAGTTGACGACCTCGATACCGAGCTTCTCCATGTCGGGAACCACGTTCTCGGTGATCTTCTTCGCAACGCCCTGGCGGTCCTGTACCATGTCTTTCAGACCGACGGAACCGACGATCTCACGCATATTACCTTCCATGACCTGCGTGCAGAGGGTGATCAGCTCCTGCTTGGTCATACCGAGGAGTGCTTCGGAGGAACGGCGCAGCATTTCGGGGTCGGACGAGATCTTGATGTTCGCAACACCGTCAACGGTCACGTTGATGAACTCGTTGGTCGGAACGGCTTCCGAGGTCTTGACGTCCACCTGCATGACCTTTAAGGACAGCTTATCGACCCGTTCAAAGAACGGTACGCGCCAGCCTGCACGGCCGATGAGGATGCGCTTCTTTCCGAGACCGGAAATGATGTAGGCGGTGTCCGGCGGGGCTTTCAGGTAGCCGATGACGAACAGGAAGATGACAAGCGCGGCGGCCGCGATGCCGATGAGGGGCCCCATACCGAGGGTAGAAATGAGTTGCAGCATAATCTGCTCCTTTCTGATATTGGGAGAATGCTTTGATGGTTCTCCCTTTCTTTTCATCACGAATAACAGTCAAATGATTGTTTGCTGTTCTCTTATGATGTGATTATATTATATCATACAATCATCTGATTGTCAATACCTTTCGCAAATATTTTTTGAATTTTTTTGACAGGAATCGACGTGGGGGGATTTAGCAATCGGGGCGATGATGATATTGTGTTGCGCTGTGCAAATGTTTACAATATGTGAACCGACTATTTTGTGGTACGTTGTTTCGGAGAAAACTTTATATTGGCAAGAACGCAAACAGGAAGGTTTTGCGTGCGAACCGTTCTGCTCGTATCCTTGCTGCACAAAATACGATTCTGCCAACGAAAAAGGACTGCCGAAACAGTCCTTCTTTCTATAATCCTATGCCAAAATCCTTATCTCAATTCCGCGCCGAGCGTGAATGCGAGCTTTTTCAGGGTCTTCTGGACATACTTGTCGATTTCGTCGCTTGTGAATTCGTGGTCGTCGGGGGTGAAAACAACGTTGAACGCCATCGACTTCTTGCCCTCGCCGACCTGCTTGCCGCGGTAGACGTCGAACAGGGAGACCTTTGTGATATACTTGCAGGAGGTCGCAATGGCATCCTCAACCTGGGCGCAGGTGACGTCTTCGCTGACAACGAGTGCCAGGTCGCGGGTCTCGATCGCAAACTTCGATACCGGCTTGTAGACCATCGGCTTTCCGAGATGGGGAACGAGTGCTTCGTAATCCAGTTCACAGAGGAAGACGGGCTTTTCGATCGCCAGCTCTGCGCAGACATCGTGGGCAACGCGGCCGATATAGCCGATCTCCTTGCCGTCAAGGGAAATGACAGCAGTCATGCCGGGATGCGTGAACGTGGTCGTGCCGCGCGCAAAGGTGAGCTTGAAATCAAACGTCTCTGCAAGGGCTTCCACAGCACCTTTCAGCGTAAAGAATGTTTCGCTGTCGCCGAATGCGCCGATGCACAAGTGACGCTGTTCCTCGGGATACGCGGTCAGCGGCAGGCTTTCTGCTTTGAACACGTTTGCGATCTCAAAGAACCGTCCTGCCGTGTTGCCGCGGCGCAGGTTGCGGACAACAGCGTTCAGCATGGATGCAGACAGGGTCGTGCGCATCAGGGACAGGTCTTCGCTGATGGGGTTGAGGATGCGGATCGCCTTGCGTTCTTCGGCATCTTCGGGGATGCGGAGCATATCGAGGTCTTTCGGTGAGAAGAACGAGTAGAAAATGGACTCGGAATAGCCCTGCTTGCAGAGGGTCTGCTTGACACGGAGCAGCTGCTTCTGTTCCGCATTGCGGCCGCCGGCGGTGACAGTGGCTTCCTTTAAGAACGTCGGAACAATGTGCTCATAGCCGTAGGAGCGGATGACTTCCTCCGCGATGTCCTGCACATGACCGTCGATGTCGTCACGCCATGCGGGAACCATCACGCGCAGTTCATCGCCGCTGATTTCCGGCGCAAAGCCGAGCGCATCGAGGTGGCGGATGATCTCCTCATCCGGAACGGTGATGCCGAGAATTTTGTTGAGTTTTTCGACGGAAACAGTCAGGGGGTGCGGTTCGGTCGAGTTGCCGGAGGACACTTCGATGTGGACTTTGGAAACCTTGCCGCAGTCCAGCTCTTCCATTAAATGGAGCGCACGCTTCATGCCGAGCTGGGTCGTGTATTCGTCCACACCCTTTTCAAAGCGGGAGGAGGAGTCGGAGGACTGACCGAGGGCGCGGGAGGTCTTGCGGACACTGTCGCGGGCGAACTTTGCCGCCTCAAAGAGGACGTCGGTCGTCGTGTCCTTGATCTCGGAGTTCAAGCCGCCCATGATGCCGGCGAGCGCAACGGGCTTGTTGCCGTCGCAGATGACGAGGTTTTCGGGGTTCAGCTTGAATTCCTTTTCGTCGAGGGTGACAATGGTCTCGTTTTCCTTTGCACGGCGGACGACGATCTCGGTGTTTTCAAGGTCGTTTAAGTCAAATGCGTGCATCGGCTGACCGAATTCTTTCAGAACGTAGTTGGTGATGTCAACGGCGTTGGAGATGGCATTGATGCCGACCAGCGACAGACGGCGGCGCATCCACGCGGGCGAGGGGGCGATTTTAATATCGGAAACGTAATGCGCAATGTAGCGCGGGCAGAGGTCGGGGGCTTCCACTGTGACCTTGAATTCAATATCTTTCCCGTTTTCGGTGTAGGAGAGATCGGGCATTTTGAACGGCTTTTTCAGAACAGCCGCAACCTCACGCGCGATGCCGATGATGGACTGGCAGTCGGGGCGGTTTGCGGTGATGCTGATGTCGAAGATCCAGTCGTCCAGCCCCAGAATCGGCTTGACATCCGCGCCGAGCGGTGCATCTTCGGGCAGAACGAGCAGACCGTTGTAGCCTGCGCCCGGATACATATCCTCCGTGACCCCCAGCTCCGTGCCGGAGCAGAGCATACCGTTGGACTCCTGTCCGCGCAGTTTGCCTTTTTTGATGGTCATGACACCCTCAATGGTGACGTGATCCTTTGCGGTCGCATAGACGGTCGCGCCGACCATCGCAACGGGAAATTTGCCGCCGACACAGACATTGTCCGCGCCGCAGCAGATCTGCTGTGTGCCGTACTCACCGAGATTGACCTGACAGACATGGATGTGCGTATCGGGAATCAGCTCGCAGGTCTCCACCTGACCGACGACAACGCCGGAGATGTCCGCGCCGACTTCCTTTAATTCTTCCACTTCAAAACCGGCAGAGAACAGAAGTCCTTCCAGTTCCTTTGCCGATACGTCGATATCGACATATTCCTTTAACCAGCTTAACGGTGCTAACATAATGGGAAAACTCCTTTCTCTTAATCCTTGAACTGTTCGGCGAACCGGGTATCCGATTCAAACAGTGCTTTGATGTTGTTGATGCCGTATTTCAGCATCGCAATGCGTTCCACGCCCATACCGAATGCAAATCCGGAGTATTCGTCGGGGTCGATGCCGCAGTTTTCAAGAACGTGACGGTTGACAACACCCGCGCCGAGGACTTCGATCCAGCCGGTGCCCTTGCACAGCTTGCAGCCCTTGCCGCCGCAGGCGAAGCAGGAAACATCGACTTCGACGGACGGTTCCGTGAACGGGAAGTAAGAGGGGCGCAGACGGGTCTTGACGCCCTCACCGAAAATGCGCTCGGAGAAGATGTCGAGCATACCCTGCAAATCGCAGAGGGAAATATCCTTGTCCACAACCAGACCTTCCATCTGGGAGAACATCGGGGAATGTGTCGCATCGTCGTCGGAACGGAAAACCTTGCCGGGGGAGAGGATCTTGATCGGCGGCTTCTTGTTTTCCATGACGTGGATCTGACCGGCGGAGGTCTGCGTGCGGAGCAGGAATTCCTCGGAGACATAGAACGTGTCCTGCATATCGCGCGCGGGGTGATCCTTGGGGGTGTTCAGCGCGGTGAAGTTGTAGTAGTCGTTTTCGATCTCGCGGCCTTCATATATCTCAAAGCCCATGCCGGCGAAGATGTCGATGAGTTCGTTAATGATCATCGTATCGGGATGCAGTGCGCCGACTTCGGTTTTTACACCGGGCATTGTGACGTCGATTTCTTCATCCTTATTTTTCTGCGCAAGCTCCAGCGCCTTGATTTTTTCGTCTGCTTCGTCAAACGCGGCGGTCGCCCAAGTTTTGAGATCGTTGACGAGCTTACCGAACGCAGGCTTTTCCTCCTTGGGCAGGTCCTTCATGGCTTTCATGAGACCGGAAATTTTTCCGTCCTTGTTGTCAAGGAACGATTTGCGGAATTCGTACAGCGCGGCAGAAGAGGCAAGCGTGGGGAGCGTTTCCTCGATTTCCGCGCGGATCGCTTTGATGTTTTCTTCCATCATGGTATCGTACTTCCTTTCGTGTTGATGTATTGTGTCATTCGGATATGAAACAAAAAGCCCCCATCCCGAAGATACGTCTTGCGTAAACCGTTTACGCTTAACGCCATTTCAGGACGAGGGCATAGGCTCCCGTGGTACCACCTGAATTCCCGCAAAGACTGCGGGCGACTCATTTCTGTCACGGCGAAACATTCACAGGGTGAACAACACCATGACCCGGCCGGATAACGGCGGCCTGCCGTGACGACCTACTGCGCGAAAACGCGCTTCGCGGTTCTATCGTCCTGCTCCAAAGGGAAATGCACACCGTCCGCGCACAGATCGCTTTCAGCCGGGGCGATCCTCTCTTTTCGGTGCGGTTTACGACGGGGTGCTGTCTTTATCATCGCATTTCATATCGGATATAGTATTAGTATACCACAGATCTGGGGAAAATGCAAGAGGTTACGAAAAATATCTGCGATTTTCCTGAAAAATATATTCATATTTTCTGAAAAACTTCACATCCCCGCCAACCACAGCAGATTCGACACCTCACACCAACAGCTTCCGTTGAACACATTCCCGACCCATGCGGTGGACTCCCAGTCGGAGAGATTGACCCGCTCACAGATGAAGCCGGGCGGGAGGATGGAGCCGTCCAGGGCGCGGATGGGGCGTGCTTCGGTCGACATATACTGACCCACGGTCTCGGTGATCTCGCGGTACAACGTCAGATAGCGCTCGTCGCCCGTCCACTTGTAGACCTTGTACACCGAGGTTCCGGAGAGGGAACAGATGCCGGGGGCGGAGTGCTTGTTCTGGGCGTTGGCAAAGACGGATCCGACACTCTTCATACCGAGCCGGGCAAACTCCGAGGTTTCGGGGAAGCGGTAATTGTACGGCACGACCCACGAAGAGCAGAAATCCGCCGCCGCGCGGGCGTAGGACAGGTATTTTTCTTTTCCCGTGATTTCGTACAGCCAGACAAAGCTTTCCAGCACGCCGAATGCGCTTTCGCTGTCGGGGCATTGGAGCATTTCGCCGGGGCCGCCGGTCGTGTAGCCGTTTTGAATATGCGTATAAAAATGGTCGGCAAGCGCTTGGGCGGTTTCCAGATAAACGGAATCCCCGAAATACCGGTACGCAAGTGCCAATCCTGCCGGGGCAATGCCGCCGGAGGTGGAGCCGCCGACCGTGATCTCACCGGTTTCGACATCGGCAAAC
Source organism: Clostridia bacterium (assembly GCA_017481495.1). GTDB lineage: Bacteria > Bacillota > Clostridia > Oscillospirales > CAG-272 > RGIG3925. The sequence continues at coordinate 60,479 of JAFUPC010000065.1, read as the reverse complement.
TGCCCGAGCTGTCCGTTTTCCTGGCAGAGCCGGACAAACGCATCGGCACAGCGGCGGATTCCATTCTCAAATTCCGCGGGAATCTCTTCAAGCAGCTCAAACTGCCGCAAAACAAAATACAGTACGTCGGCGGACTTGCGGATGAGTGTCCATTTTTCCGTTCCGGGAACGCCGAAGCCGTCGGAATGGAACGCGCCGTCCTTGTCGCAGATGCCCCAGAACAGCCCGGATGCGCCCTGCGTGCGGAACAGGTGGTGGAGCGTTTTGACAGAGCGCTCTTTTTCAATCGTTCCGCCGCACTTCAGAAATGCATATGTTCCCATCGCGCCGCCCGTCCAGCCGGGCTGCCAGACCTGGAATTTGTTGTCTGTTGTGCCGACCGCGTAGAAGCCGCCGTATTCGGTCTCGCGCCAGTTCATGGCATTGAATTTGTTTTTCTGAATTTCAAACTGTTCTTCCTTGGACGGGACTTCGGGCAGGGTGTCGTCCAGTCCCATGCACTTGCGGTTTTCAAAGAACACGCGGAAGAACTGCTCCATTGTTTCGCAGTCAAAGGAAAGGAGCTTGTATGGGATCTCTTTTCCGGACGGAATCCATGCCTCTGTCTGCGGGGTCATCGTACACATGGTGTATACCTCGCGGCGACGCGCGGGATGGGTCAGGATCATCTGCCCCCGCTCGTAGGCAAGTCCGATGTTCTGTCTGTCGATCTCCTGGAGCGTGAACAGGAGGACCGCTTTCCGTTCCGCGCGGGAAAACACGCCGATGCACGGAACGGACACGTCGCCCGCCGTTACTTCTAGAATGCCGGAGCTGTCCTCGCCCAACCGCGGAACGGGCGTGATGAACGGCTTTCCGCCTGCCTGTTTTCCCTCCTCGGGGGTGAACATCGGCGGGTATTTTTTGTCAAGAACGGGAAACCGGTTGCCGTCATACGCGCAGGCGGGGAAGAGAACGTAATCATCACCGTGCGCGGGGAACGGCAGTGGGATGGTTTGGATGGACATGATTTTTCTCCTTATTTACAGAAATGTTGTCATATGAAGAAAGATATTCACCATAATGTCTGTAGGGGCGCCCATTGGGCGTCCGTTACCAAACGATGTGCAGGTGATATCGTTTGAAAAATATATACCAACCAATGTTATGTTTCATAATATTTCGACATCTTTCCGATATGTTACGGACGCAAGGTTTCACATAGCGAAACCATATGGGCGTCCCTACAGGGTTAGAGAAAGCGCGTTTCCACGCTCAAGTTGACAATATCTCCCTTACCCCGCAATCGAACTCCGATACTCCGTAATACACCAGTCTACATTCATGAAATTCAGTGCATTTCCGCAGTAAGCGCAGGTGTTGCCCAATAACAGATCGACCGATGCGCCGCAGTGCGGGCAGACGGGGGAGTGGATGCCGAACGGATTTCTCCGATCCACGGTCACACGACGGCGCAGGGTTAGGGTGACCTGTTCCTTTTCGCGGCGGGTCTTTTTGCCGTCATGGAACAACAGCGTCATTTCGGCGGTGATCTTTACATTGTAATACTCCCCGTCGCGCACCACGCTGTCAAGGGACATCGTGTCGTGGGAGCAGTCGATGATGTCGCGGTAGCGCGGCAGATAGTCCGTCAGCGGGACGGTCGAAAACACGCCGACCTGCGCTTGTGTATCGGCAAAATGCAGAGCATCGAGCTTGTTGCGTACACCGGAAAACAGCGAGATCACCGAAAAGTCGGGGTCGGTCTTCTGCACAGCGGCGGCTGTCCGGCGGTTCTGTTTGGCAATTTCTTCTGCCAGACGGCGGTCGCGGCGCATGGTGCGGTACAGCCAGTAAATGAAGATGCGCAGGGGCGCGAGCAGGGTCTTGTAGATCACAAACGCAAGCAGAAACGCGAACGCGACCGAGAAAACGGTCAGAACGATGCCAAACGGAATCTCCGTGGGACTTGCCGCCCCGTCAAAATAAACTTCTTTCAGCATACTGCCCATGCCGATCGCCTGCAAAACGGCGGCAAGGAACGCAAGACGGTTGGTAAACGCGGTAATGTGCAGACCGGCGAGGCGTGTTTCCGCATCCGGGGAACGGTACTGTGTCAAGGAACAGACACGGTCGGACAGCTCCTCAATGAGGAATTTCTTTGCGCAGTACGGACAACCGGAGAGCAGGGTTTCGGCATCCGAGACCGCGCCGCATCCGGGACAGCGGAACAGACGTGTTTCCGCGGAATCCGCCGGCATGACCCCGATGAAGTCGTAATCGGCGCAGAGCAGTTTTTTGTCGCGGAACAGTGTGCGGCCGTTTTGGGTAAAGCTTCGAGAGCCCCAGACGTATTCCTTTGCGCGGGAATAAAAGAAGTGTCCGTCCGGAAAACGCCCAAGAGAGACGGCGGGTTCTTTTTCAAAGGCGCGGCGGCGCTGGGAGACGGTGAGGGTGATGCCGCGCCCGTCGAGCCGCTTTCTGTGCAGAGACAGGCGGTTGCGGTAGGACTGCGTGGTGTTTGTGCCGGGCGGGTCTCCTGCGAAAAATGCGGCGTATTCCCGGCGGAAATCGGTCAGTTTCCGGGAAACATTACTGCCGTCGTCCGCATCAAAGGAAAACCGTTTCTGTACCGGGAACAGCATCCGCGCAAACCACGCGCCGATAGAACCCGCGATTTTTTGGGGGGAAAACCGGATGCGGTTTTGCTTCATGTACCGGATCTGGAAGATCAGCATGACGATCGCCGCGATGAAAAACGGGGAGGTGACGATGAGAAATCCGCCGGCGGTATCCCCCGCGCCGCCGCTCATGCCGAGCACCATCGTCAGAATGTAGAGGACAAGGAACCATAAAAATACCAGAATACCGACGTAGCCTTTGGAGCCGACGGGGATGAGGGTGTCGGAGGAGGGCGCCACGGGAGATGTTTTTTTCGATTTTGCTGTCTTTTTCATATTGTCTCGTTTCCGTGGGACAGTGGTTTTCCGTCTGTCATTGCGCGCAGATGTTCTGCCGCCACCCATGCTTTTTCAAGATATTCTTCGGGGGTGAGGTCATCGTAAAAGCCGCCGGTGCCGTTGGGAGCTGTGTTTCCGGTTTCCAGCATCAGAGAGCCTTCGTAGCCCGAGGTGCGGATGGCATCAGCGACCGATTCCCATGCGATCGCGCCGTCAAAGGGCAGGCGGTGGTTGTCCGCGTTGAAAACACCCGAATTGTCGTGCAGGTGCGTGCAGATGAGCCGGTCGGAAAACAGAGGCATATAATGCCGCCCCGGCGTGAAGCACGACTCATGTCCGCAGTCCCAACAGAACCCGGCGACGTCCGGGGGAAAGGTTTCCAAAGCCCATGCGAGATTGGCGAGCATCCGCTGGTTTTCAAACGCGACTTTCACGTTTTTTGCGGATGCGTAATCGACGAGCCGCGCAAAGCGTTCCCGCCCGATGTCGGTGATGGGCGGCGGATTCTGCCCCGAGGACAGATGTACGACCGCAATTTTGGCACCTGCGATCAGACAGCGGTCGATGCAGGTGAAAAGCTCCGATAAAAGACCGTTGTCGTCCGGAAGCCAGATGTCGTTGATGTGGGAAAACGGCGCGTGAAGCGTCTCGCAGACGATGCCGTAGGTCTCACACAGCGCGGCGATGGATTTCTGCCGTTCTTCACTGTGGACACCCGTGAACGTGCGGGTGAACCCAAGCGCGGCGATTTTTTTGAGGTAGCCGTCATCGGTCAGACCTTTGACGGCGTGAAGATTGATGCCGAGGGGGCGCATTATGTAGTTCCTTTCCTGAATTTGATTGGTAAAAATATCTGCTGCTGCGCGATGCCAAGGGCTTTATCAATGACACCGTCGGGATTTGGCATATTGCACATTCCGGGAAGATCACCATACTCGAAAACTTCGTTTTGATCGATCCACTGCCGCATTCCGAGAACCGTTTCGTTTAAGTCGTCATTGTCCGATTCATCGCAGGTTGCCACAAGAAACATTCCTCCCGGAAATTCCACAATACGGTAGGGTGCGGTATCGTTTTCGGTCACACCGTCCCTGACAGCAACGATCCATGTGGAGCGATTGATGTCATCGTTTTCATGCCACAGAAAATCCTGCGGCTCAAAGATATGATCTTTTATGAGATGATCGTGTGCATCCAACCATGCGCTGAAACTGTTTTCGATGAAAAATATTTCTTCCAAAGGTCTGATTCCGGAGGATACCGCACGGAACTTCGGTATCTCCACCAAACGCATATTTTTCAGCTTGCTCATTTTTTATGACCATAACTTTCGCTGTGCGAAAGTTTCCTTTCTTGGGGAATTGTGGGTGGTTTTGCGCAGCAAAATCTTTGCATGAAGTGCAAAGAAAACCATATAACCCGTCTGAAAATTTATTTTCAGACTTCTCTCCTTAAATCATGCCGAAGTGTTGGAGTGTCGCCTTGATTGCTTTATATGATGCTTTTTGACAACAGACACACATTTTCCACGTGCCCCGTTCTCGAAAACAGATCCACCGGCTGAACGGTATCCGTATGATACCCCACTTCCGCAAAGCGCACGATGTCCCGTGCCAGCGTGTCCGCATCGCACGAAATGTACACGATACGGGACGGATTCAGCTCTCCGAGATAACGGATCACTTCCGGGGTCAGACCTTTGCGCGGCGGGTCGACGATGACCGCATCGGCGTGAAGGGAGATGTCCGCGAGAATTTTTGCGGCGTCGGAGGCATCCCCGCAGAAGAACTGCGCATTTGTCATGCCGTTTTCCCGCGCATTTTCTCGCGCGTTCTCGATGGCTTCTGGAATGATTTCGATGCCGATGAGCGGCGTGTCGTGCTCCGCTACCGAAATGCCGATGGTGCCGATGCCGCAGTAGAGGTCAAGCAGGGTCTCGCTGGGAGCAAGGGCGAGCAGATTCCGGGCAGTATTGTAAAGCAGTTCCGCCGCCGTGCGGTTGACCTGATAGAACGACTGTGGCGAGATACGGTAGGTGCGCCCGCAGAGCACGTCGCGGATGCTGTCCTCCCCCCACAATACCCGGCAGGTACTGCCCAAAATGACATTAGTGTTCTGCGTGTTTTCGTTTGTCTGGATGCTTTTCACGTCCGGGAACCGTTCGGTCATCTCACGGCAGAAGTCATCGGCGTGCGGGAACGCCGTGCCGTTTATCACAAGACAGACCAGAATTTCCCCGGTCATCTCGCCCATGCGCAGATACAGATGGCGCAGAAGCCCCTCCCCGGTCTCCTCGCGGTAGGCGGGAATGCGATACCGGTCGCAGAAGTCGGCGGTGAAGCGCACGATGTCTGAGAACACAGGCGGCTGGAGCGCGCAGGTCTCCGCCGGGATGATCTTATGCGTTTTGGGGGCGTAGAAGCCGATGATGGTGCGCATCTTGCCGTTCACTGTCTCCGTGCCGACCGGATACTGCGCTTTGTTGCGGTAGTGCGCGGTCTTTCCGGTTGTAAGAACGTCGTTTACCGTGACGTGTCCGGCACCCGCTTTTTTCATGGCGAACTGCACATACTGCCGTTTCAGCGCAAGCTCGTGCTCGTAGGTGATGCGCTGATACACGCATCCGCCGCACCGACGGGAGACGGGACAGACTTCCGTTTCGTCACAGCGCATCGGAGAGGGGGTGATCAGTTTTGTCAGCGTGCCGACCGCGTAAGTCTTTGCGGTTTTGATGATCTTGATCTCAACTACGTCGCCGGTCACGGTGTCGGCAACGAAAACCGAGATGCCGTCGATTTTTGCCACGCCGAAGCCGAGGTTGTTCAAGTCCTTGATGGTGGTCGTATAAATCTGGTTTTTCTGTAACACGATGTTTCCTTTACTGTACGGTAAGAATAGCGGTTTTCGCACCGGTGAATTTGATCAGCGCGTTTGGATCAAGCAGTAATTGGATGCCGCGGATGCCGGCGGAGATCGTGATGCTTTCATATGCAAGGCACGATTCGTCGATCCAGGTCGGGAATTTTTTCTTCATGCCGATGGGCGAGCAGGCGCCGCGGATGTAGCCGGTCAGAATTGGCAGTTCCTTGACCGGGAGCAGTTCCAGTTTCTTGTCGCCGGTCAGACGGGCGGCTTCTTTCAGATTCAGTTCCGCCGGGGCGGGAATGCAGAACACGGCGAGTCCCTTTTTGTCGCCGCGGGTCACGAGCGTTTTGAATACGATTTCGGCGGGGAGACCGATTTCCTCGGCGATGTGCGTGCCCGCCAGATTGTCCTCATCGACCTCATAGGTCATCGGGGTGTAGGAGATGCCGGCTTTGTCAAGCTGGCGCATGACGTTGGTTTTGTTTGCGGATTCTTTCATGATTCTTTTTTAATTTCGCTTGAACTGTTGCAAAAAATAGTTTTTTCCTGTATAATATTATATAGACGAATTCTTACTGCTGTTTTTTCCCGCCGAGACGGTACAGAACGGTGCCAAAAAGGAATTTCGGCAGCTTCATCATCCGTCCGATGCGGGAGGGCTGTTTGCACAGCCGGTAGAACCATTCGAGGTTCAGCCGGATGAAGATCTTCGGTGCGCGCTTCATCGTTCCGGCATAACTGTCGAGACTGCCGCCCAAACCCAGCGCGGCGCGGACGGTCGGGAGCCGGTCACGGTTCGCGGCGATCCATTTTTCCTGTGCGGGAACGCCGAGACAGACGAACAGGATGTCGGGGGCGGCTTCGTTGATTTCGGCGATGACGGCATCGTTTTCCGCGCCCTCTTTTTTGAAATAGCCGTCGTGCGTGCCGACTGTCCTGAAATCGGGATATTTTTCGCGCAGTTTTTCCTCGGCCAGTTCCGCGATTCCCGGCTTTCCGCCAAGGAAATACACGCGCCAGCCGCGCGCACCCGCTTCCTTTACAAGGGACTCGCCGAGTTCACACCCGGGGGTTTTGGCTTTGAGGGGCGTGCCGAGAATTCTGGATGCCAGCACTACGCCGGCACCGTCGGGAATGATGAGGTCGGCTGTCCGGATGAGGGCGGCAAGATCGGGTTCCTCCACACACTGCTGGACGATCTCGGCGTTGGGGGTGCAGATCATGTGAAAGGTATCGGTTTCATCGACAAAGGATGCGGTGACGGCAAACGCTTCTGCAAGCGTGACATTGTTGACGGGAATCCCGCGGACGTCAATGACGTCATGGGCGGTGTTCTGAGACAAGGAAAACACTCTCTTTCTGTGATAATATCATTTATTACTATATATTATCACATATTTTTGCCGATTTGTCAATACATTACATTTATAAATGGAGTATAAAATTGAAAAAAGTCCATATTTACACAGACGGTGCCTGCAAAGGCAATCCCGGAAACGGCGGATGGGGAACCATCCTCATCTACGGGGAACACGAAAAGGAGCTTTCCGGCGGGGAAGCGATGACGACGAACAACCGCATGGAGCTGACGGCGGTGATATCCGGCCTGGAAGCATTGCGGGAGCCGTGTGAGATCGTCCTGACCTCGGACTCCACTTACGTCATCAATTCCATCACGAAAGGCTGGCTTGACGGCTGGAAAAAGAAAAACTGGGTCAAAAGCGGCAATACACCCGTGCCGAATACCGATTTGTGGAAGCGCCTGCTCGATGCGATGGCACCGCATAAAATCGAGTGGGTCTGGGTGCGAGGACACAACGGGCATCCGTACAACGAACGGTGCGACCGTCTCGCCGTCGCCGCCGCGGAGCGGGCAAAGCATGGATAATATGGTATCCGGGGCGCATCCCGTCAAACAGGTTCCGCACCGCATTTATGCCGACCATGCCGCAACGACTCCCGTGACGGATTCCGTGCGTGCGGCGATGGAGCTGTATCTTTCGGAATGCTTTGGCAACGCATCCGCTGTACATCGAGAGGGCAGGGAAGCCTCCCGCGCGGTCTTTGCGGCAAGGAAACGGTGCGCGGATATCCTCGGCTGTCTGCCGGATGAGTTGATCTTCACCTCCGGCGGCACGGAAAGCGACAATCTGGCGATCAAAGGGAACGCCTTTGCACACGGTCTGCGGGGACACATTCTGACGACTGCCATCGAGCATCATGCGGTTCTGAACAGCGCGCGGTTCTGCTCCTCCCTCGGTATGACCTCTGACACGGTACTGCCGGAGGCGGACGGGATCGTGTCGCCTGATGCGTTTGCCGCGGCAATCAGGGAAGATACGGTGCTTTGTGGCTGTATGCTTGCAAACAACGAAATCGGCACGATTCAGCCGATCAAGGAAATCGCGGACACCGTTCATAGAAAAGGAATCCCCATGTTCTGCGATGCGGTGCAGGGGATGGGACAGATTCTCGTCTCTGTTTCAGTGCTCGGGGCGGATTTGCTGTCTCTTTCGGGACACAAGATCGGTGCGCCCAAGGGTGTGGGACTGCTTTACATCCGGCGGGGAACGCCGATCACCCCCTTGCTTGACGGCGGCGGGCAGGAGATGGGACTGCGTGCCGGAACGGAGAATGTCGCCGGCATTGTCGGGATGGCGCAGGCACTGGCGGATGCGGCGGCGCATACAGCGGAAACCACGGCGCATCTTTCTGTCCTTTCCGATGCGCTGATGTCAGAGCTGATAACGATTCCGCACTGCGTCATCAACGGCACAACGGAACGCACAAAACGGCTTCCGGGAAACGTCAATGTCTCGTTTCCGGGACTGGATGCCGAGAGCATGGTTCTGCATCTCGACCGGATGGGCATTGCCACATCTGCCGGGTCTGCGTGTACGGCGGGAAAGACAGAGCCGTCCCATGTGCTGAAAGCACTCGGACATGACGACCGGCGGGCGACGGCGTCTCTGCGGTTCACGCTCGGATATGAAAATACGATGGACGATGTGCGAGCCATCGGTGCGGCTGTCAGACAGATCACAGAACAGTTGTATACGATGACGGGGATGTGAATCGTATCACCGCTATTTATAAATCCCCGATAAAAAACAAACATTTGCATATAATATAATAAAAGGAAGAAAATGAACGAAAACAGAACGATTCTGGTCGGCATGAGCGGCGGACTGGATTCCACCTATACGGCGCTTGCGTACCGGGAAAACGGATACCGTGTCGAGGGTGCTGTGCTCCGGATGTCCGAGGAAACCGACATTTCCGCGGCAGAGCTTGCGGCGGCGCAGGTCGGCATTCCGCTTCATGTCATTGATGCGCAAGAAGCGTTTGAAAAATACGTCAAGTCCTATTTTGCGGAGGAATACGCACATGGAAGAACACCGAATCCGTGTGTCATGTGCAACCGGTATGTAAAAATTGCGGGACTGTGTGATTTTGCTGAGAAAAACGGCATTGCGCGGGTAAGCACGGGACATTATGCGCGCATCCATAAGGACCGGGAAACCGGGCGGTATTACGCGCAGGCGGCGGACGACCGGAAAAAGGATCAGAGCTATGTGCTGTGGCAGCTGACGCAGAAGCAGCTTTCCATGCTGGAAACACCGCTTGCCGACCGCGACAAGTCCGGTATCCGCGAGGAAGCGCGCCGCCGGGGTCTTTCCGCTGCAGAATCAAAGGAAAGTCAGGACATCTGCTTTCTGCCGGACGGAAATTATGTCGGATTTGTAGAAGCGCGGTGCGGGACGTTCCCCGAGGGCGATTTCGTTGACGAGACCGGAAAAACGGTCGGGCGGCACGCGGGCATCATCCGTTATACCGTCGGACAGCGCAAGGGGCTCGGTATCGCGCTCGGTCATCCGGTGTTCGTCACCAAGATCAATGCCGAAACGAATACCGTCCATTTAGCACCCGCGGGACGGGAATACATGGATGGGGTCACGGTACGCGGCATCGTCTGTCAGAAGCTGCCGCCGGAGAAGCTGGTCCCCGGTCTGCGCACAGCAGTGAAGATCCGGTATGCAGCGCCGCCGGCGGATGCGGTTGTCATGGAGATCACGGGCGATACCGTCACGGTGCGCTTTGACATCCCGCAGAGGGCGGTGACACCCGGGCAGTGCGCGGTTTTCTATGACAGCGATACGGCGCGGGATGTGATGTTCGGCGGATGGATTGTTTTATAAGTGCGAAACACTGGCGAACCGCCGGTGCGCCGGGGAGAAAACCGTGCGAAAAATCTTAAACTGCCGTTAAAAATCAAAAAATCCGGATTTTTGAAAAGTTTGTGCAATCTGCGCAGACGTAGAAATTTTGCCCCGAATTTTGTGCAGAAAGTACATGGAAGTTTGGTAAGAAAACTCGGAAACAGGGCGCTCAGAAAGCATCAAAATGTAACTATCGGTTATCGGGATTGAAAAAATTACGAATCGGTTCACAAAAATGTCTGAATTAAGGGGTAAAAACGCGATTAAAAGTAACTGAAAGGAACAATGAAAACAAATCGTGAACATTAATCAAAATTTAATAAAAAGAATTTGCGCGAATTTCTATCTCGGAAAAACTCCCACAAACCGCGAAATTGAAATTTTGCTGAAATTTTGCGATTTTATGACGAAAATGCGGACTTGACAAGAAACGGGAGTTATGGTATCATTATTCTATGAAAATTCAGGGTACTATACCGAAATCATGTCGGCGTGTATAGCCTTTGATTTTTGTATGTTGGCAGAACACCGCCGGCGGGGCAGATTTTCCTATTATTAAAAATAGGCTGGTTTGCCGCGGTCGGAGGGAGCATATTTTCAGCCACAGCCGTCACTACATTCAAGCAAAAAAATCTTGGTAGGAGGAAGAGATGTAAATGAAAAATCTCAAGTTGACAAAGCCGATTGCTTTGCTGCTGTCAGGTCTCATGATTACAAGCTCGTTTGCCGTCACGGCATCGGCTGCGGACACTGACGAAACAAGCACCGGCGCAACAACGTCGTCGTCTGTTGTCACACAGAGCATCGCCGATGTCCAGGAACTCATGAACACCATCAAGTACGAAGAGTACAAGACGATGTACGGTGAAATGTCCCAGGGCAAGAAAAGCGTTACTGTGAACGGAACCGACTACGTTGCAGAAGAGACCGACGCAGCTGTCAAGGTCGAAACCTACAGCGGCAAGAGCGCACTCTACACACCGGAAGAGGGCACTGTCGCATACAAGGTAGATGTCCCGGCAGACGGTCTCTACGTAATCGAATTGGAATACCATCCCATCGCGGGCAAGGCTTCCGATATCGAGCGTTCTTTCCGTATCGACGGAAACATTCCTTTTAAGGAATCCAAATATCTTTCCATGACGAAAATCTGGAAAAACGACCTTTCCAAGGGCACTGAAACCGACACCGGTTTCGAGCAGGACCCCAACGGAAACGACGTCAGACCGACCGCGTATGAGGATCCGGACTGGATGACCTACGAGTTCTCTGACTCGTCCGGTTATTACAATGAGCCGTTCCAGTATTATCTGACCGCCGGCGAGCACATATTCTCTCTGGAAGCAACGAGAGAATCCTGTGCCATCGGTTCGATCACGATCAAGCCTGCGGATGACGTATTGACATACGAGGAATACCTGGCGGAATATTCTTCCAAGGGGGCCGTGAGTAGTGACGCGACCGTGAAGATCCAGGCTGAATTCCCGGAGACCTTCTCGTCTCAGACCATTTATCCGACGTATGACAGATCCTCGGCGATTTCCGAGCCGCAGGACCCGTCCAAGATCCGTCTCAATTCCATCGGTAAGACCACGACATGGCAGTCCGTCGGTGACTGGGTTGAATACACCTTTACCGCTTCGGAGACCGGTCTTTACAAGATCGTCACCAGATTCCAGCAGTCCGAGCAGTCAGATATGTTCGTTTCCAGAAAGCTGACCATCAACGGTGAGCTGCCTTTCAAAGAAGCGGCATACCTGGAATTCCCGTACAGCGACGAGTGGCAGACCGCAGCTCTGAGCGACGGCGACACCGAATTCCAGTTCTACTTTGAAGCAGGTGAAACCTACACCATCCGCCTCGAAGTCGTGCTCGGTCATATGGCACAGCTGATTTCCCAGATTGAAAATACTGTCACCAACCTGAACAATGTTTATCTGAAGATCAAGCAGATTACCGGTGCTACCCCCGATAACTACCGTGACTACAACTTCATCGAGCTGATTCCCGATGAACTGAATATGCTGGTCAAGGAAGCTGCAAACCTGTACAACTTCTCCGCAGAGCTGGAAGCCATCACCGGTGAGCGCGGTTCCAACTGCGGTACCCTGAACGAAATCGCTCGTATCGCGAACCTCATGGGCCGTGATGAAGACGAAATCGCCCGCAACCTTTCCACATTCAAGTCCAACCTCGGTACCCTCGGTACCTGGATGAATTCCGCGAGAAACCAGCCTCTGCAGGTAGACTACATCTCCGTGCAGTCTGCAGACGAAAACCTGCCTAAGGCAAATGCAAACTTCTTCCAGTCCATGGGCTTTGAATTCCAGCAGTTCCTCGCATCCTTCTATACCGACTACAACTCCCTCGGCTCCGAAGACAACTCCGGTTCCGAATCCATCGACGTGTGGGTCACCACCGGTCGTGACCAGTCCCAGATCGTCCGTCAGATGATCAACGATATGTTCACGCCCGAATACGGTGTCTCCGTCAACTTAAAGCTTGTTGCCGGCGGTACGCTGCTTCCCGCAACGCTTGCAGGCGAAGGTCCCGATGTCGCTTACATGGGCGGCTCCGATCCCATCAACTACGCAATCCGTTCCGCGGTCCAGAAGCTGGATGACTTCGACACCTTTGATGAAGTATGTTCCAGATTCAACCCCGAAGCACTCGTTCCGTTCACACTGGACGTTGCCGACAACCCTGACACGCCCGATGAGGATGAATCCCTTGCAGCAGGTACCTACGCGATTCCCGAAACCCAGTCTTTCAACATGCTGTTCTACCGTACCGATATCTTTGCTGAACTTGATATCGAGGTTCCGACCACATGGGATGAACTGAAAGCGATCCTTCCCGTTCTCCAGGCAAAGTACATGGAAATCGCAATGCCTCAGTCCCTGGCAGGCTTCACGCTTCTCTACTACCAGAGAGACGGTGAGCTTTATGCGGACGGCGGTATGAGAATCAACCTCGACTCCAACCTGGCACTTGACACCTTCAAGGAACTCTGCGATATGTTCACGCAGTACAAGTTCCCGCTGACGTATGACTTCTCCAACCGTTTCAGATCCGGTGAAATGCCCATCGGTATCGCTGACTACTCCCTGTACACCCAGCTGAATGCATTCGCAACCGAAATCAAGGGTCAGTGGGCTATGACCACCATCCCCGGTTACGAAGTCACCGATGAAAACGGCAACACCTATATCAACAACACCTCCACGACTGCCGTCTCCGGTCTGGTTATGATGGCAGATGAAACCAGAAGCGAAGCGGAAGCAAACGCCGCATGGAAGTACATCGACTGGATCACCTCCACCGAAGCACAGTCCAGATACGGTAACGAATACTCCGCACTCCTCGGTAACGGTACCATCCATGTCACCGCGAACGTTAATGCTCTGACCAACATGAACTGGTCCGCATCCGAGCTCGAAGTGCTGATGGCACAGTTCACCAACCTCAAGGCAACGCCCGAATATCCCGGTTCCTACATCGTTACCCGTTACGTGGAATTCGCATTCCTCTCTGCGTATAACGATAACGCAGACCCGGTCGAAGCCATGCTGAAGCAGTATATCTACATCAACAAGGAAATTTCCAGAAAGCGTCAGGAATTCGGTCTTGAAACTCTGGAACTCGGTCAGACCCTTGAAGAAAAGTACGCAGTTGATAACGGCACCGCCGACACCGAAGCTGCGGAATAATTCCATTCGATTCCCAAAAATCTGAAAATAAGGAGTGAATCACATGTCACAGAATACGGCTGCAAAGACAGAAGATGTCAAAAAGCCGGTTGCCCGCAAGGACATGACGATGATGCAGTGGACACTCAAGGAAATGAAGAGGAACTACGTCGGTTATCTGATGCTTGCTCCGTTCTACATCATCTTCCTTACGTTCACGATTCTCCCCGTCCTTCTGTCCATTTTCCTGGGCTTCACGACATTCAACATGCTGGAACCGCCGGTGTTCGTCGGTCTCGACAACTACATCCGACTCTTCCTGGATGACGATATCTTCCTGCTTGCGGTAAAGAATACCTTTATCTTCGCCGCGATTACAGGTCCCGTATCGTATCTCTTGTCGTTCCTCGTTGCATGGTTTATCAACGAAATTCCCCCGAAGATCCGTGCAGTTGTCACGCTGGTCTTCTACGCACCGTCCATTTCCGGTCAGGTGTACACCATCTGGGGTACCCTGTTCTCCGGTGACTCCTATGGTTGGGTCAACGGTTGGCTGCTTGAACTTGGTTTCCTCACGGAGCCGGTTCAGTGGTTCAAGAATGCTTCCTACGTTATGCCCCTCTGTATCGTCGTCGCTCTGTGGACCTCTCTCGGTACCGCATTCCTTTCCTTTATCGCAGGTCTCCAGACCGTCGATAAGAGCCTTTACGAAGCGGCTGCCGTTGACGGTATCAAGAACAGATGGCAGGAGCTCTGGTACATCACACTGCCGGTCATGAAGCCGCAGCTGATGTTCGGTGCCGTCATGGCAATCACCGGTTCTTTCGGTTTCGGTGGTATCGTTACGGCGCTCTGCGGATTCCCGTCCGTTGACTATGCAGCACACACGATCATGCATCACCTCGAAGACTATGGCGGACAGCGATTTGAGGTCGGTTATTCGTCAGCAATCGCTACGATTCTGTTCTTCATGATGGTCGGTGCAAACGCCCTTGTCAAGAAAGTGCTTTCGAAGGTGGGACAGTAATATGAGCAAAAAATTAAGAACAAGAAATCATAAAGTTGTCCTCAACCGTTCTGCGGGCGGTGACGCCGGCATTACGTTCTTCCTCGTACTTCTGGGCGCTTTCATGTTTCTCCCGATGATTTACGCGGTCATGCAGTCTCTCAAGCCTCTTGATGAGCTGTGGGTCTTCCCGCCGAGATTCTATGTTGTCAACCCGACACTCAAGAACTTCGGTGACCTCCTCCGCCTGATGAGTACATCCTGGGTTCCGTTCTCCCGTTATATCTTCAACACGATCCTCATTTCTGTTGTCGGTACCGGCGGTAACCTGATTCTGTCCTCTCTGGCAGCTTACGCACTCGCAAAAATCAAATTCCCCGGACGTGAGTTCTTCTTCCAGACCATCGTCCTCTCCCTGATGTTCAACTCCACCGTCACTTCCATCTGTAACTTCATCGTTATGACGGCACTCGGCTGGGTTGACTCCTATCTCGCCATCATCGTTCCGACCTTCGCTTCCACGATGGGTCTGTACCTGATGAAACAGTTTATGGAATCCTCCGTCTCCGATGCGGTCCTCGAGTCCGCAAGACTTGACGGCGCAAGCGAATTCAGAACCTTCCTGACGATTGCGATGCCGATGGTCAAGCCCGCTTGGCTGACGCTGATCGTGTACTCGTTCCAGGGTCTGTGGAACTCCGGTACTTCCATTTACATCTATTCCGAAGAATTAAAGACATTCAACTACGCCATCAGCCAGATTCTTTCCGGTGGTATCGTTCGTGCAGGTGCCGGTGCGGCTTCCACGGTCGTCATGATGATCGTCCCGATCGCCGTCTTTGTCATCACGCAGTCCAACATCATCGAAACAATGGGCTCGTCCGGTATGAAAGACTAAGAGGAGGGTAAAAGAATATGAAGAATATTGCAAAGCTCGTTACCCTCGTAATGGCGCTTCTCATGGTGTTCGGTACCTTGTCCGTTGCGGCAATCACACCGTACTCCACTTACACCTACGACATCGACGGTATGTATGCAGCATCTCCCGATGCGTATACTCCCGACCAGATCGTAGATTCCGCGGCTATGGGTCTTGACGAAGCAAAGCCGATGGACTCCCCGCGTGACCTGTTTGTGGATGACAAAGACAATGTTTACATTGCCGATGCCACCAACAACAGAATCATTGTCTGCAACAGAAACCTTCAGTACAAGTTCGAGATTTCCGAATTCACCAACGATCAGGGTGTTCCGGACTCTCTGCTTAACTGCCAGGGTGTGTTCGTCACCGATGAATACATCTATGTCGCAGACACCGACAACAACCGTATCGTCCTGTTCGACCTTGAAGGCGAATATGTCAGCACGGTCGAAGAACCCCGTTCCGATGTCTTCCCTGAGAACTCCATCTACAAGCCGGTCGCACTGGCGGTAGACGCAGCGGGAAGAATGTACATCGTCTCCTCCACCACCTACATGGGTGTCATTTCCATCGGTCCCGACGGCGAGTTCACCGGCTTTATCGGTGCTCAGCAGGTCAACATTTCTGCGCTGGAAATCCTGTGGAGAAAGATACAGACCAAGGAACAGAGAGAGACTTCTACTCAGTATGTCTCCACCGAGTTCAACAACATCACCATTGATAAAGACGGTTTTATCTACGTTACCACATCTTCCATTGATGAGTCTGCTCAGCAGGCTGCCATCCGGTCCAAAGATGCCGGCAACGCTCCCGTCAAAAAGCTCAACACCGCAGGTTCCGATATTCTGAAGAGAAACGGCTTCTTCGCCCCTGGCGGTGAAGTTTCCGTCATGAACGCAGGCGCGTCCGACAACGACATTTCCGGTGCATCCAAGATCATCGACGTCGCTCTCGGCCCGCAGGGTACTTGGTCCATCATCGACGAAAAGAGACAGAAGATCTATACCTACGATGAAGAAGGTTCGCTTCTGTTCATCTTCGGCGACTCCGGTATGCAGACCGGTAACCTTTCTTCCATTCAGGCAATCGCTTATAAGGGTACCGACATTCTCGTTCTCGACAAAACCGCGAACAACATCACGGTTTACAAGAGAACCGAATACGGAAACCTTCTGCTGACAGCAATCCAGCACAACAGAGAAAGACAGTACGACCTTGCTCTGGACGACTGGACGAATGTCCTGCAGAGAAACTCCAACTTCGACGAAGCGTACATCGGTATCGGTCAGGCTCTGTACCGCGAAGGCCAGTACGAAGAAGCAATGGAATACTTCAAGTCCGCATATGATACCACGAACTATTCCGATGCCTTTGCAATGTGGCGTCAGGATTGGGTAAAGCAGTATGTTTGGGTCGTTATCCTTGTCGTCGTCGTTGTCATTGTAGCTTACTCCATGTTCTTCAAGTACGCAGGAAAAGTCAACATCAAGGGTCACACCAAGGTCGGCAAGCGTACTTTCTGGGAAGAAATTCTGTACGGCTTCTGGATTATTTTCCATCCGTTTGACGGTTTCTGGGATCTGAAGCACGAGAAGCGCGGTTCCGTCCGCGGCGCGTTCTTCTGGATCGGCGCAACCATTCTCGCGTTCACCTACAAGTCGGTCGGTTCTTCCTACCTCGTCAACCCCTACAACTCTTACCTGAACATTATCGCAACGCTGACCTCTGTCATGGTTCCGTTCCTGCTGTGGGCAGCTGCGAACTGGTGTCTTACCACGCTGTTCGACGGTGAAGGTTCCTTCAAGGACATCTTTATCGCAACGGGCTACGCGCTGGTTCCGATCCCGCTGTTCATGTTCCCCGTCACCATCTGCACGCACTTCCTGACGCTGAACGAAGTTTCCATCCTGAACCTCCTGCTCACTTTCTCCTTTGTCTGGGTCGGTCTTCTGATCGTATTCGGCACGCAGGTCACTCACGACTACAGCTTCGGTAAGAACATTATCATGTGCGTGTGCACGATCGTCGGTATGGCGTTCATCATGTTTATTGCAATTCTGTTCTCCGGTCTTGCAAATAACATCGTCTCCTTCGTATCGGCAATCGTTGTTGAAATTTCGTATAGATTATAACGGAAAGGAGTTAAAAATGAAAAAATTTAGATTGCTTTCCGGATTTCTGGCACTCCTGATGCTGCTCAGCACCCTGACGGTGCTCCCCATCTCCGCAGCCGATGCGGAGGAAGAGGAAGTGGAAGAAGAGGGCTCCACCATTGACTACCTGACCGAGGAGTTCAAGACAGCCGACGAAAAGCTGGCTACCATGACGCCGATGGTCACCTCCGAGGACGGCCGCTACACCTTGTTTGTAGATGCTTACTCGGGTGAAGTCGCATACTACGACAATGTTGTCAAGCAGGCGCTGTTCTCCAACCCCTACAACTTAAACACCGTCAAGCAGGCAGCTTCCAGCGACACCAAAGCAAAGCTGATGTCCCAGGTTATTGTCAAGTATCTTGACAACGACAAGGAATCCACCTACTACAGCTACACGGAAGCTGCAGACCGCGGACAGATCAAGGTCAAGAACATCAAAAACGGTATCCGTGTGGAATACTCCATCGGTCGTGAAGAAACCAGAAAACTGGTTCCGCAGATGATCGAAAAGAGCCGTTTTGAAGAACAGATTCTTGCCAATATGCAGGGCAACGAGTTCGTCCTCAAGAAGATGAACGCGTTCTACTCCCTCAAGGACCCCGATGATCCGTCCCTGACGGACCGCGGTGTCAAGGAAATGATGGCAACGTTCCCCATCACGCAGAAGATGGCCGTTTACGTCTTCGACCCGTATGCAACCGACCGTGAGCTGAACCTCATCGAAGGTTACATTCTCGAATACTGCACGACCTACACCTACGATGAATTGGACTACGACCACTCCCTGACCGAGTATGAAGGCTCCAACAGAGCTCCCGCACTGTTCAAGATGGCACTGGAATACTACCTGGAAGACGGTACGCTCCGTGTCAGATTCCCCGTCAACGGTCTCCGTTTTGACGATACTGCTTATCAGCTGACCAACATTCAGGTTCTCCCCTATTTCGGATGCGGTTCCTACGAAAACGAAGGTTTCCTGTTACTGCCTGACGGCTCCGGTACCATCGTCAGATTCGAGGACTTTGCAGCACTGTCCGGTAAGACCGTCACCGGTAAGATTTACGGACAGGACTACGCATTCTATGAAATTTCGGGCGAACACCAGGAATCCGTCCGTATGCCTGTCTATGGTATCGTAGAAAATTATGCGGAAGTTACGTCCAAGATTGTCAACGTCGAACGTGAGCCTTACCAGAATATCTGGGGCGAATGGATTTACGATGCTGTTGAACGTAAGATCGAAAAGACATACACTTATGAAGACAGAGGTTTCTTTGCCATCATCGAAGACGGCGAAGCAATGGCTTCCATTTCCACAGAAACCGGCGGCCGTACCTCAAACTTTGACACCGTATACACAACTCTGGTGCCCAGACAGCGCGACACCTACGACATCGCAGACGCAGTCAGCGGTGCAGGCTCCGCTATGTGGACCGTCACCTCCAAGCGTAAGTATACTGGTGACTATACCATCCGCTACACCATGCTGAATGATACCGCATATGCGGAAGCAGCAGGTCTGTCGGAAGGCGAATTCTATGAGACCACTTATGTGGGCATGGTCAATGTCGCACGCGACTACTTTGAGGACATCGGTGTTTTGACCCGTCTGACCGCCGATGATGTCGAAGCGGATATTCCGCTGTACATCGAAACCTTTGGCTCCGTTGTCACTCAGGAAAAGATCCTTTCTTTCCCGGTCGATATCGATACTCCTCTGACCACGTTTGAAGACCTCAAAACGATGACCGAACAGCTCAACGCATCGGGCATCACCAATATCAACTACAAGCTGACCGGTTATTTCAACGGCGGTCTGTGGTATACCGTTCCTTACAAAGCTGACGTAGAAAAGAGCGTCGGCGGCGCAGAAGGCTTCACCGATTTCATGCAGTATGCAACCGAAAAGGGAATCGGCGTTTATCCGGACTTCGACTTTGTCTGGGCAGATGCAGCCGAAAATACCATTTTCGATGGTCTCAACAAGAGACAGCATATCATCAAGACGATGAATACCAAGTACGCGAGAATCCGTGAGTATGATCCGCTGTATCAGCAGTATAACGGTTCCTACTACCTGGCAATTTCTCCCGCATACTACGATCACTTCTACGATACCTTTACAAACAATTACTCCAAGCTGAATCCGATCGGTATCTCCGTCAGTACGCTTGGCGAATATCTGAACTCCGACTTCGATAAGAAGGATCCTTACCATCGTGAGGACAACAAGGAGTACACGGTGGAACTCCTCCAGAGAATCAAAGAAGAATACGGCAATGTCATGACCGATGCAGGTAACTACTACGCATGGCCTTATGTCACCGATATTTTGAATGTCCCGCTGGATTCTTCCGAATATCTGAACACCTCCGAAACGATTCCGTTCATGGGTATGGTTCTCCACGGTTATGTCAACTTTGCCGGTATGGCAATGAACAACGCCGGTGATATGGAATACCAGATCCTCAAAGCAATCGAAAACGGCGCGGCTATCTACTTCCAGCTCTCCTATCAGAACACCGAAAAGCTGAAGATCAATGGTGACTTCTCCAAGTACTACTCCATCGACTTCGATATCTGGTATGAAGACCTTGTTGATGCATACACCAGACTGAACGATGCAACAAAAGATCTCCAGACCAAGCTCATCGTAGACCACGAATTCGTTGAGGCACACCGTGTCATGAGCGAAGAAGAACTTGAAGAGCTCAATGTGGAAATCGAACGTCTGAAAGAAGAACTTGCACAGCAGCAGGCTGAAGAAGATGCCAAGAAGCAGCAGGCACTTGAAGAAGAAGGTCTTGAAGATCTCTTCAACAAGTCCGACGATGCAGATAGCGAAGCCGCTGAAGGTGAGGAAGTAGCCGAAGAAGAAGCAGCTAAGGAAGAAGATACCGAAGATGCTGAAGCTTCCGAAGAGGACGATATGGAAGGTCTCGAAGAAGTGGAAGATGAAGTCATTATCGACATCCCAAGCAGAACGCTTGTTGATAACGGTAAGACTGTCCGCGTTGAATACGAGGGCGGTACGTACTTCTACCTCAACTACAACAACTTCGCTGTTACTATCACCGAAGACATGGGAACCGAGGACGAAGCAGATGATGTGACCTACACCATCGAACCCCTCAGCTTCCTCAGAATCAACTAAGAATGAGAGGTGCAATTCATGAATAATGTTCAGCAGGCGCCGCAGGCAATGACCGCAGCTCCCAAGAAGAAAAAGAAAAAAGTAGCCTCTCTTGATGCCAAGAAGTCAAGAATGGGTTGGGTATTCGTGCTCCCCTTCATCATCGGCTTTGTCATCATTTACGCTCCGATTGTTTACGACTCCATTCTGTACAGCTTCACGAAGATCAACATCGTCACGGGCGGCGGCTACCGTCTGACCTGGGTCGGTCTTGAGAACTATCAGGAAGCGCTGTTCGTTGACTCCACGTTCGTAACGACGCTGACCTCCGGTATCAAGCAGCTGATTTTCGATATTCCTGCAATCGTCATTTTCTCGCTTTTCATGGCAGTTATGATGAATGCAAAGATGGTTGGCCGTGCCGCATTCCGCGCGATCTTCTTCATCCCGGTCATTCTTTCCACCGGTCTGATTGACAAGATCGACCAGTCCAACCAGATGCTCTCCTACATGAGCGACACCTCCGCCGTTGATATGGGCGAAGGTACCACAAGCACATCCACAGAAATTATCAACGCGATGGACATTCAGCGTTTGTTCCAGAACATGGTCATCGGTGAAGAGCTGCTCAACTACGTTGTCGGCCTGGTCAATGACATTTATGACATTGTCAACCGTTCCGGTGTCCAGATGCTGATCTTCCTTGCAGCACTGCAGTCCATCTCCCCTGCGATCTACGAGTCCTGCTCCATCGACGGCGCGACCCAGTGGGAAACATTCTGGAAGATCACTCTCCCGATGATTTCCCCGA
This sequence comes from Clostridia bacterium, assembly GCA_017481495.1. Classification (GTDB taxonomy): domain Bacteria; phylum Bacillota; class Clostridia; order Oscillospirales; family CAG-272; genus RGIG3925. The sequence goes on along the minus strand of JAFUPC010000065.1, from coordinate 38,738 downwards.
TGATTCTGGTCAATACCGTCTATACGGTCATTGACGCGTTTACATCCGCAGATAACCAGGTTATGAACTACATCGATCAGGTCTATGACCAGCCGAGCGGTAACGTCCTCTCCTCTGCAATGTCCTGGATGTACTTCATCATCGTCATGCTCATCATTGCCGCTGTAGCCGGTGTGCTCTCCGCATACACGTTCTATCAGCGACAGGAACGCTAAAGAAAGGAGGCACATGTAATGAATTCTCAGAATACAGCACCGAAAGTCATGAAGGAGACCAAAAACTCCATTCGTGTGGAATTCGACCGTACCTCCAAAAAGGAAAGAATGCGTATCAAGTATCTTTCCGGCAGCTTCGTTGTCAGCGTTGTATGGGCAATTTTCCGTTACGTTCTTCTCATCGGTCTGGCTTACGTCGTCCTGATGCCGTTCTTCTCCAAGATCACGGGTTCCTTCATGAGCCCCGACGACTTCATCGACGTCACCGTCAAGTACATTCCGAAGTACCCCACCCTCGATACCTATAAAGCGATTATCGAGGAATCCGGTTACTGGGAAGCCTGCTTGAACACCCTCGCACTCTCCCTGTTCTGCGGCGTTGTCCAGACATTCATCTGCTCCCTCATCGGTTACGGTTTTGCAAAGTTCAAGTTCAGAGGTTCGGGTCTTCTGTTCCTGCTGGTTGTCCTCACGATGGTCATCCCGCACCAGACGCTCCAGCTCTCCATGTTCATGAAGTTCAGATACTTCGATATTCTCGGTATCTTCAACTTCTTGGGCGGCGGTGTTTCTGAAAGCATCGAGCTTCTCAGCTTCACCTCCATCAACCTGAACAACTCCTACTGGCCGCTCGCACTTCTGTCCCTCACCGGTCTGGCATACAGAAACGGACTCTACATCTTCATGATGAGACAGTTCTACCGCGGTGTCCCGGACGAACTCGAAGAATCCGCATATCTGGACGGTTGCGGCACCATGATGACCTACTTCAGAATCATCATTCCGCTGTCCATCCCGATGATGATCACGATCTTCCTGTTTGCGTTCTGCTGGCAGTGGACCGATGACTTCTACACGACCGTCTTCTTCACCAGCTCCGGTATGAAGCTGATGCCCGACATCATCATGACGCCCAAGTCTCTTGATACGGAATTTGCTGCCGGTGACCTCTACATCTCTGCTATCAGAAATACCTGCGGTCTGCTGGTTATCGCTCCCCTGATTGTCGTATACCTGTTCGGTCAGAGATACTTGGTTCAGGGTATCGAACGTTCCGGTATCGTCGGTTAATCGGATCATATTCCAACGGAATACATTCCAACGAAATACATTTCAACGAAATACATTTCAACGGAAAGAGCATCGCTTACGCGGTGCTCTTTTTTTCATTCATATTGCGCAAAACCAATAAAAATTAACGAAATCCTCTTTATTTCCGGCTGTAAATGTGATATAATAATTATTATAAAGACTTTGTTGCACACCATAAAAAATGATGTCTGCTTGAAAATTTACTGAAAAAAGAATTACCAAAAAGAAAACAACACGCCGAAAAGGACGAACACGATATGAACACATCACCACCGAACGGACAGCGGCAAAATACAGGAATGGGAAATCAGAACCAGCGGCAGTCCCGCAATCCCTCCGCCGTCCGGCAGAACACTGCCCGGAACGCAAATTCGCAGAACCGACAGACCGCATATAAGCAGAAACAAAACGCAGGTTACCGCTCCAAAGCATATCCGTACAGTGTAAAACGGATGCAGAAGCGAAGACGCGGTGCGGTTTCCGGCTTTGCCGCGGTGCTGATCGTCATGATTTTTGTTTCCATGTCGCTTCTGATTGTCAGAAGTGTCAATTGGAAAGATGTTTTTTCCGATAAAACACGCCAGCCGTTTTCCAATCCGGACAATCTGGTATACGGACCGTATCTGACGGAAGCGGAGCGGGATGCGTATCTGACACAGTATGTCACCGTTTCGGCAAATGATGTTTACCGCGGGCCGTGCATTCTGGTCAATCTCGATACGCCGTACCGTTTCACGGAGGAAGACCCGACTGGAACCGATTACGAAGACTTGTATTCCATTTACAAAAATAAAACGAACAGCTACAAGGTCTCCGGCGGCAGTCTGTTTTTGCATATGGATGCCATAAATGCACTGAATGACTGGATGGATGCGTTCTATAAACAAAGCGAAAACCGAAATATCATGGTCAATACCGCGTATCGCACCCTGAAAATGCAGCAGGAAATCTACGATGGCTTCGTCGAATCCTATGGTGTGGATTATGCTAATGCCTATGCTCAGCTTCCGGGGTACAGCGAACACCACTCCGGTTATGCCATCGACCTTGCCGTTTACGACGAGGGCGAAGCGGATGTCGAGGGCGATGAAGCCATGTGGAAATTCAACGGTCAGGACGAATATTTCTGGGCAGCGCAGAACTGTACGCAATATGGCTACATTCTCCGTTATTCCGCCAGCAAGGAAGACGTGACGGGAATCGCCTATGAGTCCTGGCACTACCGATATGTCGGCATCGGAAACGCGCTGACCATCCAGAACATGGGTCTCTCGCTGGAAGAATACATCAACTTCATCAAGGATTACTCCTATACGGACACAAAATATTACATCACGGCGGCGAATGGAGATACCTATTGTATTTATTATGTTTCCTCGGACGGAACGGATGCGCAAAAAATCCCTGTTCCAAAGCTCGCCAAGGAATACCAGATTTCCGGCAACAACATCGATGGTTTCATCGTCTCGGCAAAAGTCGGTGTCGGAAACGGCAGCGATTCCGAATGATGGAACACTTTGCGGTTTCCGCTCAAATTTGCAAACGCGCCAACAGCAGAAAGGAATGCACCTCTGCACGCCTGAGGTGACAGACATCATATGCAGAACACCATAACAAAAGCACCGACCGCCGCCATCTACACCCTTGGCTGTAAGGTCAACCAATACGAAAGTGAAGCCATCCGGGAAGCACTTGTCAGCCGCGGCTTCCGAATGACGGATTTCGACGACGATGCGGATGTCTATATCATCAACACCTGCACTGTCACGGCAGAATCCGACCGGAAAGCCTGCCAGGTCATCCGCCGCGCGGCAAGGCACCGCGACCGGGAGGGGAGAATGCCGTGTGTCATCGTGACCGGCTGTATGGCGCAGACCCAGGCTGACCGCATCCTGGCAATCGAGGGGGTCAGCTACCTCTGCGGTTCCAGAAACAAACTTTCCTGCGTGGATATGGCGGTGGAATTTCTCGCCGCGCGTGGAACCGATTCGGCGGCAAAGGAACCCGTATCCGCCGTTTACAATATTGAAGCACTCGGCATGGAACCGATGTCGCTTAAAAACTCCGGCATGGAGCGCACCCGCGCGTATATTAAAATCGAGGACGGCTGTGAAAATCACTGTACCTACTGCGCCATTCCCGGCGCGCGCGGCAGAGTGGTGTCAAAAGCACCGGAGGATGTCATCAGAGAAGTCGGTGCCCTGCTTGAAAACGGATACCGCGAAATCGTCCTGACGGGAATCGAAATTGCTTCCTACGGACGGGATTTCAAGGACAGAACCTATCATCTCATTGACCTGCTTGAAGATGTGGAAAACGCATATCCCACCTCCCCGGTGCGTTATCGGCTCGGTTCGATGGAACCGACCTACATGAAGCCCGAAACCGTGTCGCGGATGGCGGCACTGAAAAAGCTCGCGCCGCAGTTCCACCTCTCCCTGCAAAGCGGCGCCGACCATGTCCTGCACAGCATGAAGCGCAAATACAGCATGACGATGATCCGCGCCATTCTCGCCGACATCCGCGAAAAAATTCCGGACGTCATGTTCACAACGGACATCATGACCGGATTCCCCGGCGAAACGGAAGAAGATGCGGCGCAGACGATGGCGTTCGCGCGCGAAGCACGGCTTTTGCACATCCATGTGTTCCCGTATTCCAGACGGAAAAACACCGAAGCCGACAAAATGCCTGGTCAGCTTCCCAATGAAGAAAAAAACCGCCGCGCCAATGCGCTGATCGCTCTGCAAAAGGAGATCGAAGCGGATATTTACCGAAAACACGGAGAATTAGGCGGAGAAGTGCGGTTTCTGCCGGAAACCTATCATGATGGAATTGTCACCGGACACACCGACAATTTCATGGAAGTCCGGATCCCCGTTGCCAAAAACGATGCTGAGGCGGTCATGGAAAACAAGACCCTGCGCCGCGTGCGGATCACAGGCGCGGACGAATTGCATCTGACGGGCGAATTTTTGGACTGAATCAGCCGTCCGTCCAAACGGCAATCATCAAATAACAGAAAGGAGTCGCCATGCGCAAGCTGTTTCTGATTGAGAAAAAAAGCGAATATGCCAATGCCGCGCGCCGGCTGTACCGCCGTGTCACCGAGGAGCTGGAGCTTCACACGGTCACGGAGGTGCGGATTCTGCGCTGTCTGATTTTCGACGGATGGGACGAAGCAACGGCGGATCTGGTTCCGGCATCGTTTCTGTATGACAGAACCACGGAGCGCGTGGTGGACGAATCGGAGATTCGCACACTTGCCGGACAGGAGGACGCCGCGTGCATCTGTGTCATTCCGCTGTTCCGCCGTCCCGCCGAGCACCTGACCGAAGATGCGCTCCGGATGATGACGGCAGACCTGATGGATGGGAAAACTGGCGTATCGGAAAATGCCGCATCGGGCACTTATGATTCTGAAAATACTGCTTTGAGTTCCGATGAATCGGATGCCGGTGTTTCTGATTCCGTCGCGGATGATTCCCTTGAGCAGAACCGCATCTGGTTCCGGCAGGCGGATGTGTTTGTCTTCCACGGAACAGAGCTGTCGGATGAGGATGTGTCCCGTCTGAAAAAAATGCTCATCAATCCGGCATCCGCGACGGAATTTCCGCTGTTTTCCGGGGGGACCCTGCCGCCGCTGGCACCGGATGCCGATGAGGGGCTGATGCCGGTACGCGGTTTCCGGGAAATGGACGATGAAGCTCTTTCGCAGTTTGTCCATTCTGAACATTTCCGGATGTCCGAGGACGATATGCGATTCATCCGCAGTTATTTCCGTGTGGAGGAAAAACGCGATCCCAATCGGTTTGAACTGCGGATGATCGACACATACTGGTCCGACCACTGCCGGCACATCACCTTTCTGACAGCGTTGCAGGACTTGGAAATCTGCGACCGCGAAATTTCCGAAACCTTTGAATTGTATCTGGAAACCAGAGAAGCACTGTACGGCACGCGGCCGAAAAACATCACGCTGATGGACATCGCGACCGTCCCCGCCAAATATCTTGCGCGCACAGGAAGGCTTGTCCACGATGCGGAGACCGGGGAGCGTAATGCGTTCACCGTGCGCGTAAATGTCAACACGGAGCAGGGAACGATACCGTGGTTTCTCCACTACAAAAACGAAACACACAATTATTCAACGGAGCGGGAGCCGTATCTCGGCGCGTTTTCCAGCTTCGGCGCAACGATTGCGGATCCGCTTTCGGCGCGCGCGGAGGTGTTTGCGGCAATGCGGCTGTCGGGGCTCGGATATCCGTCAGCAGAAGATGCAGAAGGGTTTTCCGTCCAGCGCATGGCAACGGAAACGGCAGATGGTTTTGCAGCGTTCGGCGTGCAGACCGGCATTCCGACCGGGTATGTCCGCGAATGGCTGCATCCCGGCTTTGCAGCAAAGCATATGGAGGTGTGCTTTTCGGCGGCGGCGGCGCCCATTGACACCGATGATGTCGGCGGGAGTGCGCCGGGCGTTCCGGCGGCGGGAGACATCATTGTCCTGGTTGGTGCCAGAACGGGACGGGACGGCCTTGGCGGCGGACTGAATGCTTCCGCTGTACGGGTGTCGCCGGGCGGGGATGAACGTGCCGGGCAGGACGACCACCCCGAAAAACCGAAAAAACATCGCCGTAATACCTACACTTCCCAGATCGGCGACCCGCAGGCATCGCGCTCGCTTCTGCGCATGATGCGGCGCGGAGATGTACGGCGGCTTGTGCGCCGTGCGGCGGATGTCGGTTCCGGCGGACTTGCCGTTGCGGCGGCGGAGCTTGCGGGCGGTGTGCGCATCGACCTTGACCGCGTGCCGACCTCCGTTTCCGACCGGATCGTGGTCGGCGGCATGATGACACCGAACGAAATTGCCTTTTCGGAAACACAGGCACGGATGCTGCTTGTTGTCCCCGCAGACCGTGTAACAGAAATTGCGGAAATTGCCGCATCAGAAGACCTTGATGCATCTATCATCGGCGTTGTGACCTCGGAAAGACGGTGCAGACTGCTGTGGTGGGAGCAGACACTGCTTTCGCTGTCGCGGGATTTTCTCGATGCTACGGGTGCGGAGCGGCGCGTGAGCGCGTATATTCCGCCTGCCGACACAGAAACCTTGTACCGCGGTATCTCCGATCATCTTGCGGGAGACGACCTGACGGGACTGTATCTGCGGCTGATGATGCACCCGGAGGTCGCATCGCACAGAGGACTTTCGGAACGCTTCGATGCCACAGCGGGCGGACGGACAGCGGTTATGCCATTCGGCGGAAGACGGATGCTGACCCCGACCGATTATATGGCGGTGCGCTTTCCAACCGTCTCCGCGGAGCAGGGGGAAACACACACCTGCGCGGTCTTTTCGTGCGGATATCTGCCGCGCCACGCGGAACAGAGTCCGTATCACGGCGCGTATCTCGCGGTTCTGACGGCGATCTGCCGCCTTGCCGCTGCGGGGGTCGCTCTGCGCGATATGACCCTTTCTTTGCAGGAATATTTCCCGACGACCGGGGACGACCCGGTGCGGTTCGGCGTGCCGTTTGCGGCAATGCTCGGCGCATTTCGCGCGCAGATGGATTATGAGGTCGCGGCGGTCGGCGGCAAGGACAGCATGAACGGCACCCGTGTTACCAAAGACGGTGAGCAGTACGATGTTCCGCCGACAGTCATCGCGTTCGGCGCGGCGACGGCAGAGCAGGAAGACCTGATCACGCCCGAATTCAAGAAAGCGGGAAGTCGGGTCTATCTGCTGGCACCGGTCTATGGAGAAAACCGTCTGCCCGACCCCGCCGAGGAGAAAAATCTGCTCACCTATCTGCACACGCTTGCGCGGGACGGAAAAATTCTTTCCTGTATGGCGGTCACCTCCGGCGGCGTCGCGGCGGCGGTGGCGCAGATGTGCTTCGGCAACCACATCGGCTTCAATTATGAGGGGAGCGCGGCAAGCCGGATCCTGTTCGAGGATCGTCCCGGCTCGTTCCTTGTGGAAACAGACTTCGAACTGCGCGGCGTTTTGCTCGGCTGGACAAAAGACACCGCAAACATCCTGCTCGGCTCTACCTCCATTCCGCTGTCCATGCTTGCTGATGCGTGGCTGAAACCGCAGGAAAAGCTGTATGCAGACCTGACGGACACGGCGGAAACCGGAATCGTCGCGGCGTTTCCGTATAAATCGCATTCCATCGACTTCCCGGCGGTCTCCATTCCGCATCCGAAGGTGCTTCTGCCCGTGCTCCCGTATCTGACAGGGGAGGATGTGCTCGCTGCACGGTTTGAGGCGGTCGGAATTGAACCGGTCAAATTGCTGTTTGCCTGCCGGAATCGGCACGAGACACGAGCGTCCATTGAAACACTTGCGAAAACCCTTGCCCGGCCGAATGTCGGACTGCTGGCGTTCGCGGGCGGAAGTTATCCCGGCTACGGAAGCGTTCCGGTGGCGATCTCAGACCCGGCGGCGAGATTTGCACAGGCGGTGTTCACGACACCCAGCGTTTTCGATGCGCTCTTAACATTCTGTGAGCGCGAATCGCACCTGATCCTGGGACTAGGCGAGGGATTCCGGATGCTGTTGGCATCGGGCGTGTTCTACGGCGACGGAAAAACACCCACCGGAGAGCAGATCGGTCTGACCGAAAACCCGTGCGGACATCTCGTGTCCCGGATGGTAAGGGTCAGAACGATGTCGGTTTCCTCCCCGTGGATGCGGTACGCGGAATCGGGCGATATTTTCACGCTCCCGGTCGCATCCAAAGCGGGACGGTGCGTGATTCCCGGGGAGCTGGTGCTCGATCTTGGCGCAAACGGTCTGATCGCATCGCAGTACGTCGATGCGGACGGCAATCCGACACTCAACACCCGGTTCAATCCGTTCTTATCCGACTTTGCCGTGGAGGGCGTGTTTGCCCGGGATGGCAGAATTTTCGGCCGGATGGCGCACTGCGACCGCGTGGACAATACGCTGTGTACGAATATCCCCGGCAATAAGGAGACCGGAATGTTCCGCGCGGCGGCGGACTATTTCAGGATCAAAATATAATCTATTTATAAATAAATGATAAAAACAGAAAACGCGGAATTATACCAAGTCTGGCTTGCCGAAGAATCCTGCGCTCGCATTCACGGCTGGGATTTTTCCCACATCGAAGACCGGTATGAAGAAGAGCCGCTGTCGTGGTCGTACAAGGAAGAAATACAAAAACGCTTATCTCCCACAGCACGTCTGCTTGATACCGACACCGGCGGCGGAGAATTTCTGCGCGCGCTTGCGCACCCCACCTCACTTACCGCGGCAACGGAAAACTATCCGCCGAATGTCGCGCTGTGCCGGGAAACGCTTCTCCCCCTGGGTGTGGATTTCCGCGCGGCGGATGCGGGGCGGGCACTGCCATTTGCAGATAACGCCTTTGATATGGTGCTGTCGCGGCACGGTGCGTACTGCGCAGAAGAATTGTTCCGTGTGCTCTCTCCTGGCGGCGTGTTTCTGACCCAGCAGGTCGGGTGTGACAATGACCGGGCGCTGGTCGAACTGCTTCTGCCGGGAACACCGAAACCGTTTCCGGAGCAGACACCGGAGCGCATGCGGCAGAAGTTTAAGGGAGTAGGCTTTCAGGTAACGGAACTGCGCGAGGAATTTCCGGAGATCCGTTTTTATGATGTCGGTGCGCTTGTGTGGTTTGCGCGCATCATCGAATGGGAGTTTCCCGGCTTTTCGGTGGATGCGTGTGCGGAACGCTTGCTTTGTGCGCAGAAGATTCTCGCGCGCGACGGCGTGATCCGGGCGCGGACACACCGGATTTTCATGGCGGCAGAGGTCAGAGCTGATGGTCAGTACTGACGTCAGAAAGGATGTCTTATAAAAATCATCCCGTCTCCGGCGATAAACCGATGACGGGATTTTTATTGTGTGTTTAGAAATAGATTAGTGGGTCAGCAGAAGCATCGCTAAGAACAGCGCCATGACGACCCATGTCGCTGCGGTGACTTCCTTTGCTTTGCCGGAGAACACGTGGATGATGACATAGGAGATCAGACCGAACGCGATGCCATAGGAGATGTTGTAGGTGAACGGCATCATCGCCATCGTCAGGAATGCGGGGACAGCCGTCGTGATCTCGTTCCAGTCGATGTTCTTCACGCAAGCCATCATCAGAACGCCGACGTAAATGAGCGCCGCAGCCGTCGCGCAGGAGGGAATCAGCTGTGCGATTGGGGAAAGGAACATGGCGATAAAGAACAGAATCGCCGTTGTGATCGCCGCAAAACCGGTTCTGCCGCCCTCGGCAACACCGGAGGAGGATTCCACGAACGTGGTGACAGTGGAGGTGCCGCAGACCGCACCCGTGGTGGTTGCGATTGCATCGGCAAGCATCGCGCGATCCATGTTCGGGACATCGCCGTTTTCGTCGAGCATATTGCCTCTTGCACACGCACCGTACAGCGTGCCGAGTGTGTCGAACATATCGACCATGCAGAACGCAAGGGAGGTGGTCGCAATGGTGAGGATCAGATTGGAAACGCCATGCGCCGCAATGTACGCGGAGAAGTCAAAGCCCTCGGTGAAGACTTTGCCGAATGCTTCGGAAAAGAACGCGCCGAACGCCGCAAACGGACTTTCCATCGTAATGGACAGGGAACCGTAGAAGCCGGGCACGGTAAAGCCCAGTACATAATAAAGCACCGCGCCGCCGAGAATGCCCCAGAGCACCGCGCCGCGGACATTGCGCTTCGACATGACGGCAATGGCGATGAGTGCCAGAACCGTTACCAGCATCGGCATGATGGATGCCCAGGCGTTTTCTTTGAGCAGGTTGAACGATGCCAGATTGACGCAGGTGGAGCTGTCGCCGACGACAAGTCCTGCGTTTTGCAATCCCAGAAAGGCGATGAACAGACCGATTCCGGCAGGAATGGCGGTGCGTACCGCATCGGGGATCGCCGAGAAAATCTTTTTGCGCAGACCGGTCGCGGTCAGCAGAATGAAGACGATACCGTCAATCAGAATCAGCACAAGGGCATTTGCGTAGGTCAGACCGAACGTCACACACGCGGTGTAGACGAAAAATGCGTTCAGACCCATACCGGATGCCTGTGCCAGCGGGAGATTGGCAAGCAGACCGATGAGCAGGGTGCCGATGACGGCGGAAATGGATGTCGCAATGTAGATGGCGCCATAAGAAACGCCGAGGACGTTGGTTCCGTCCCCGAACGGGTCAGCAAACATCCCCGCGTTGACCATCAGAATGTAGACCATCGCGAAAAAGGTGGTGATGCCCGCCATAATCTCCGTGCGGATGTTGGAACCCCGTTCCTTGATGTGGAAAAATTTTTCGAGTTTTTCCATAGATGTGTTTCTCCTTTGAAATGTCATTGTTGAGATACGACTATTATACCAGAAAATGACGGAAAAGTCAATGTTTTCGTAAATTTCCGCATAAAAAACCGGATATTGTGTTGTCGGAAATGGAGCGAAATTCTGTATTTGCCGCCGTTTCGGACAAAGAAACACCCGGACGGATTCGCCCGGGCATTCTTATAACCAATTTATATATTTTGCTTAATAAATCAGAACTTCTTCTTCAGCTCCGCAAACGGCAGGGTGTCGCCCGCGAAGACCGGCTTGATGCGGAAGGAGAACGCGATCTTCTTTTCGTTAATACGGTATTCATCGACCAGCTCCGGTCCGCAGGAGTTGGAACCGATGCCTGCCTGCTTGTAGTCGATGTAGACATAGGTTTCCTTTGCGGCTTGGAGCTGCCAGTGATGCTCCTTGACCGTCAATTCGTGCGCGGAATAGTGGGATGCGCCGAACGTGAAGTCGTCGGTGTCGCCCGCACCCGCAAAGTACAGACCCTGACCGGCAACCGTGTTCACCATTGCCCACTTCGTGCCGACATGACTGCCGTTTTCCTGCGGCATGACATACGGCTCGTAATTGTCGGTGACACCCGACTTCCAGTCGCCCATCTTTGCGGCAAGATGCTTGTCGGCATACGCTTCCATCGGGCCCATACCGAAATACCGCATCTGCTCCGAGGTCTGGGGCATGACGATCTCCACACCGAAGCGCGGCAGGTGCATGACGTTGTTGCGGACGTCCACATCGTAGGAAACGACCAGGTCGCCGCTTGCCCAGACGGTATAGGAGACCGTGCCGCGGACAACGGGACGGTAAATGGCACCGCCCAGGGAAATGTCGCAGGTGACGGTGATCTTTTCGTCGCTTTCTTCGGTGATGTTCGCGCGGTAGCACTTCTGGACGGCATCTTCATAGCCGTTGGCACGCCAGCGGTTCTTGATGTTGCGGTCGTTGTCGGTGGGCGCGCGCCAGAGATTCGGCTTGATGGGGGAGGCGAGCATCTGCTTGCCGTCGGCTTCCAGCGACTCGATGAGACCCGTGTGTGTGTTGATGACATACACGTTGTCGCCGGCCTTGACGGTGATGCGCCAGTCGTTCTGCGTGACAAGCAGCGTATCCCACACGCCGTCCATCGGAGATGCAAAATTCTCCTTTGCGGGCGCGGAAACGGCGATCTGATCCTCGCGGACGGTGTATCCTGCGGATGCCCACGGATGCTCCACGTTCGTCTTGAACGTGAGATTCAGGTAGTAATAGCCGCACTTGCAAATCTTCGGCAGGGAAAGCGTATAATCCTTTTCTTCTTGCGGCGCGATGTCAAGGGATGCGATGATGCCGGACACCACGGACTTGCCGTCACGTTCCAGGCTCCAATAGAGGGACAGGTCGGAGATGTCCTTAAAGAACCGAGTGTTCTTCACCGTAATGATGCCGTTTGCAAGGTCTTTTGCATAACCCTTGACGGGTGCGATGACCTGCTTTAATTCCAGCAGACCCGTGTGCGGCCGTCTGTCGGGGTAGACAAGACCGTCCACGCAGAAGTTTGCATCGTTCGGCACATCGCCGAAGTCGCCGCCGTAGGTATAACGCGGCTTGCCGTCCGCACCCGGTTCGAGCGCGACGGAATGGTCGGTGAACTCCCAGACACAGCCGCCGAAGAATTCGTCATGCGACCAGATGAGATCCCAGTACGCGGCAAGGTCGCCGGGGCCGTTGCCCATCGCATGGCAGTATTCGCACATATAATAGGGCTTCGGATAATAATTTTCGGCAAACCGGTCTTTCAGCAGCTGAATGCCCGGATACATATCGGAGCAGATGTCCACCGAACCGAAATACGGGCTGTCCTTTTTGATCTCGCAATAGTGAACCAGACGGGAATCATCCTGCGATTTCAGGTAATTGCTCATCGCAACATGGTTCTTTCCGTAGCCGGATTCGTTGCCGAGCGACCAGAAGATGATACACGGATGGTTCTTGTCGCGCTGATACATCAGGCGTGCGCGGTCGACATACGCTTCTTCCCAGTCGGGATGATCGGAGAGATAGCTCCAGTCGTTGTCGATGCAGAAACCGTGCGTCTCAATGTCCGTTTCGTCGCAGACAAAGATACCGTAAAGGTCGCACAGCTCATAGAAGCGCGGGTCGTTTGGATAATGGGAGGTGCGGATCATGTTGATGTTGTGCCGCTTCATGATCATCAGGTCTTCGCGGATGTGTTCGAGCGGCGTTGCATGACCGAGCACCGGATGGCTGTCGTGGCGGTTGACACCGCGGCATTTGATCTTCTTGCCGTTGACATAAATTGCGCGGTCGCGGACTTCAATCTTCCTGACACCGACATTGACCGGGATATATTCGTTTCCGCAGTGCAGGGTGACGGGGTAGAGGTTCGGTTCTTCGTCGCTCCACAGCTTTGGATCGTCAAGATGCAGAACAATCTCCGCTTTTTCACCGTCAGATGACACCGTTCCCTCGCCGACCTGGCATCCGCACGCACCGCAGACGGCAGTCCAGTCGATGCCGCACGCGCCGTTCGTCATGACGGCGATCTTCACATCGGCGGAGGAGAAGTCGTCCGCAATGTCCTCTGTGACTTTGATGTCGGTGATGTGTGTCTTGTCGCGGTAGAGAAGATACACTTCGCGGAAGATACCGGACATTCTCCACATATCCTGGTCTTCCAGATACGAGCCGTCGCTCCACTTGAAAACCAGCACACGGATGTCGTTGTCGCCTGCGTGCAGGAATTTCGATACGGCAAATTCGCTTGTCATGTGCGCGACCTGGCTGTAACCGACGAACGAGCCGTTGATGTACAGATAGAAGCAGGTGTCAACGCCCTCAAAGTTGAGGTAGATTTCCTTTTCCGCAAGCACCTTTGCTTCGATCTGGAACGTGCGCTGATAGAGCGCACAGGGATTCTCGTCCGGAACATAAGGCGGATCCTGCGGGTAGGGGTAGTTGACGTTCGTGTAGTTGGGGACATCGTAGCCTGCATCCAGCTTGACCTGCCAGTTCATCGGCACGGTCATGCGGTCGGAAAATTCCACGCCGCCGACGGTGAAGGACTCGACTTCGGTCTCGTTTTTGTAATATTTGAAATTCCACTCGCCGCACAGGGACTTGACAAACGCAGATGCACCGCGGTTGCCGGATTTCGCCTTGCACGCACTGTCATACGGGATGAAATACGCGCGCGGGGTCTCCGTTCCGATGTGGAGCGTATGGGGGTCTTCGTGATAATGAGGGAGTTTTGCCATCGTCATTTCTCCTTAAACAATGTTCTTGCGGTAATCGCAGTTGTGCATCGCATCACCGAACGCGGTGGGCGCCGCCCATTTGATGCCGTTGTAGAGGATTTTCTGCACATATTCGTTGTAGAACGAACGGCACGCTTCGTGACCGGGCTGGAAGTAGAAGACCTTGCCGCGGCCGCGGTAGAACGTGCAACCGGAACGGAAGACGTATCCGTGCTCAAACCAGGAGATGAACAGAAGCTCATCCGGCTGGGGAATCATGAAAGGCTCGCCGTACATTTCTTCAATGCCGAGGTCAACGTGTTCGGGAATGCCTGCGGTGATGGGATGCGCGGGCATGACGTTCCAGAGCAGCTCGTGCTGGTCGTCGCTCCACAGAAGCTTGCCGGAGGTGCCGACGATCTCACGGAAGGGCTTGGACATATGCGCGGAGTGCATGGCGATGAAGCCCATGCCGTCGTCGTAAACGCGCTTCTTGATGCGCTGTACCAGTGCATCGTCCACGTCGCCGTGTGCCATATGACCCCACCACATGAGGACGTCGGTGTTGTTCAGCACATCGTCCGGCAGACCCTGATCGGGGTCGTCGAGCGCGGCAATGCGCACTTCCAGGTCGTCGTGCGTATCAAGGAAGTCCTTGACACAGCCGTGGATGCCCTTCGGATAGATAGCGCGGATGGATTCTTCGGATTTTTCGTGTCTGTATTCATTCCAGACCGTTACGCGGATTTTGTTTGCCATAGCAGTTGGTTCCTTTCGGGATAAAAAATATGGTTGATAATATTATGACATATCCCGGCGATAAAGTCAAGAGGTTTTTTATGAATTTCGCGATTTTTTTCTTCCGATAATTCTTATAAGAAGCCAATAATACCTGACAGATATGTGACAGCCGTCTGAAATCTCCGAAAGACCTTTACAAAATGCGTGAAATGTGGTACAATTACATTAGAAATCTCCGAAAAGAAAGGAAAAGTCTGAAAAATAAATTTTTAGACGTGTAATATTTCGTTTCACGAAACATGGTGACTATTCGCAGTCTTACGACTGCAATTTTGTGCAAGCACAAAACCAGTCCCAATTCCACAAGAAAGGAAACTTTCGCATAGCGAAAGTCATGGTTAAAATTATGAAAAACAAGACAAAACGCATTCTCGCTGTACTGCTCGCACTGACGGCAGTGCTGTTTGCATTTACCGCTTGCGGCGGCAATCCCGCGGCAGACCTCGGCGACATCGTATATGTGGAAATCGACATGGAGGACGGCGGCTATATCAAGCTGGAGCTGTACCCCAATATCGCACCCGTGACCGTTGCCAATTTCGTCGAGTTGTGCAATGAAAATTTTTATGACGGCATCATTTTCCACCGTGTCATTTCCGGCTTCATGATCCAAGGCGGCGACCCGACCGGCACCGGCATGGGAGGCTCCGAAGAAAGCATCAAGGGCGAATTTTCTTCCAACGGCTGGAACAACACGCTCTCCCACGAGCGCGGTGTTATCTCCATGGCAAGAACGAACGAACCGAACTCCGCTTCCTCCCAGTTCTTTATCATGCACCAGACTTCCACTTACCTCGACGGTAATTATGCCGCATTCGGCCGTGTCATTGAGGGCATGGAAACGGTGGATGCCATCGCATCCGTTGCAACGGATTCCAACGACAAACCGCTTGCAAACCAGACCATCAAGACCATCCGTGTGATCTCGGAGAAAGTTGCCAAGGCAGCCGGCGCCGCACCGGTGGAAAGCGGAAACGAAGACACAACAG
Source organism: Clostridia bacterium (assembly GCA_017481495.1). Taxonomy (GTDB): domain Bacteria; phylum Bacillota; class Clostridia; order Oscillospirales; family CAG-272; genus RGIG3925. The sequence continues at coordinate 23,050 of JAFUPC010000065.1, read as the reverse complement.
AATCGTAAGACAAAAGAATAAACAGCACAGGGTACTTGCAAAGTGTCGATTTGCGGTACCCTTGTTCTATTTGCGCGCGCCTTTTCATACAATGCTGTCAGACAAGAATGGAAAGGACGGGGGATCTGACGATGGAAAACAATAAAAATCTGCGCGGGATCTGGGGGCCGGAGGGCGGGCGGAGCGCGGCGCAGGAGAACCGGGAGGCGACGGCATCACGGCTGGGACTGGAGAGGGCAATGCAGGCGGGAGCGATATTGGAGGGAACGGCGGTACTGTGCGGAGGAGATGGGCGGCTGATCATCGATCTCGGCTGTATGCGCGGCATCATGGAGCGGGAGGAGGTACAGCTGTGTCCCGCGGGCGAGGAGGTGCGCGACATTGCCGTCATCACGCGGGTGGGAAAGCGCATCTGCTTTGTCATCACGGGATTTTCTGTAACGGAGGACGGGGAGGAGGTCGCCGTCCTTTCCCGACGGGAGGCACAGCGGCAGTGCCGGGAGCAGTATCTTGACCGGTTGGTTCCGGGGGATGTGATCCCGGCGAAAATCACACATTTAGAGCATTTCGGCGCGTTTGTCGATGTCGGATGCGGCATTGTGTCCCTACTCCCCATCGACTGCATCTCCGTGTCGAGAATTTCGCATCCGTCCGACCGATTCTTTGCGGGAATGCCCGTGTATGTCGTTGTGAAAAGCATTGAGCCCGGCGGCAGGATCAGCGTTTCCCATAAGGAGCTGCTCGGTACCTGGGAGGAAAATGCTGCGCTGTTCACACCGGGTGAGACCGTGACGGGCATCGTGCGATCTATTGAGGAGTACGGTGTCTTCATCGAGCTGACCCCGAACCTGGCAGGTCTTGCGGAATACCGCCCCGGTCTGACCGTCGGCCAATCCGCTGCCGTTTATATCAAGAATCTCATCCCCGCACGGATGAAAGTGAAGCTGGTTCTTGTCGATACCTACCGCGGCGAGGGAAAGGCGCGGGATATGGAATATTTCATCACAGACGGACACATGGATGCGTGGCGGTATTCGCCAGCGGGGGCCAACAGAGTGATCGAATCCGTCTTCTCTTAAACTCTGCGCTACCAACATAAAGAGCGGGGCACCTCGTATCGTGTAGGGGCGGCAACATTATTCTTGAACCTCATACAAAAAAGGAGCGGAATCACCGCTCCTTTCCTATTCTCAATTCAATCTTTATCTCGTCTCATCCTTCAAATTCGGCTTGATCCCGAAGAGCCCCGCAATTCTGAAATTGTGATTTCCGAGCAGATACGCGATCTCCGCCATAATGGGCGCAGGCAGACAGATGAGCAGGAACGCAATCGGATTATTCGGGCTGTACAGGGTGATCAGTCCCAGATACATTGCTTCCAGACCGCGCGCAAGCATATTAACGACGAAATAGATGTTTCCGGCAGCCTCGTTTGCGGCTGCGGCATTTTTCGTCAGACAGATGATGATGCCCATGATCAGATTGGGGATGTTCGCAACAAGACAGATGAGGAAACCGTGCATCGGCGTTTTCTTTTTGCGGCCGTTGTCTTCGCGGATGCGGTCCTTGCCGCCGATTTCCCAGAACATGATGTAGGTCAGAAACAGGTAGAATGCAATCGAAAACAGGGAACTGATGAGCAGATACGTTTCGTTCTGGATGGTCGCAAACGCAAGCATCAGACCGAACATCGTCATGGCGACCTGATTCAAGATACACTTGACAAAATTATACGAGTTTTCCTTGAAAAATTCTTTCATTTTGAGATACAGAAATCCTTTCGCTGAAATATGCTGTACTTATATTTTACGCCTTTTGCGTGAACAAATCAAGTATATTTTCCCATATCGGAAAGAGTTTCGCAAAAATTTACATTTCGGTCACGAAAAAACGGAAAATTTTATATAATACCCTGGTATAATAAATATACCCGGTATAATAAATATACCTGATATAATATATAGGAAATCAGGAAAACAACAAGGTGAGGGGGGACAGGACATGGCCGATTATCATCCGATAGACATCACGGTTTATCCGCCGCTGTTTCAGCAGTTTGCAACGTATAAAACCGTCATTCAGGGACGGTCGCCGGCAACGCTTGAAGATTATCTTTCCGACTTGAAACTCTTTTTCCGGGTCTATAAAATGCTGAAATTCACGCCGGGTGTGCCGCTGGACGAAATCTCCATTGACGACATTGATGCCGCTTTTCTGGCAGGGGTCACAAAAACAGATGTCTATATGGTCTTCAACTGGCTTGTCAGCGAACGCGGCAACAAAACGAGCGCACGCGCACGGAAGTTATCCGCCTTAAAGTCATTTTATAAATATCTGACTGTCACCGAGCACATTCTCGACGTCAACCCTGTGCGGGACATCGACGCACCCAAGCAGGCACAGCGGCTTCCGAAATATCTCACACTGGAAGAAAGCGTGATTCTGCTTGAAACCATTGCCGCCGATACGGACAGCGCAACGCGGGAGCGCGATTATGCGATGGTCACGCTGTTCCTCAACTGCGGAATGCGGCTGTCGGAGCTGGTCGGCATCAGCCTGACCGACATCGATGCGGAAATGCGTTCCCTGCGTGTCATCGGAAAGGGAAACAAGGAGCGGGTCATCTACTTGAACGATGCTTGCCGGGATGCGCTGAAAGCATATCTGCCCGTCCGTGCGGCGACAGCGGAGCATCTCGGGCAGGAACACAAAAACGCGCTGTTTTTAAGCACCCGCCGCAATCAGCGCATCAGCCAGAAGACTGTGCAGTTCGTTGTCAAAAAGTATCTCGATGCCGCGGGACTGGGCAACCGCAAGCTGTCCACGCACAAACTGCGCCACACGGCGGCGACACTCATGTACCAGCAGGGCGGAGTCGATGTGCGGGTATTAAAGGACATTCTCGGACACGAGCAGCTGAACACGACCCAGATCTATACGCACGTTTCCGACGAATCCATGCGCGCGGCGGCAGATGCGAATCCGCTTGCAAAAATCAAGGCGGGAAAATAAGATTGTCAGCATGACATCATCCCCGTATCACATAAAAGTTATATAATGAAAGAATCACAGGACAGAAAGGAAGAACGACTATGGACAAGCCATACCGTATGCTCATCGTGGACGATGAGGACAAGATCCGTGAACTGATCAAGAAATATGCGATTTTCGATGGTTATGAAGTGGAGGAATCCGGCGACGGCATGGATGCGGTGGAAAAATGCCGCCGCAATGATTACGACATCATCATCATGGACATCATGATGCCGTTCCTTGACGGCTTTTCCGCTTGCAAGGAGATCCGCAAGCACAAGAACATTCCCGTCATCATGCTTTCCGCGCGCGGCGAGGAATATGACCATATCCACGGCTTTGAGGTGGGCGCGGACGACTATGTGGACAAGCCGTTCTCCGCAAAGGAGCTGATGATGCGCGTGTCCGCCGTTGTCAAGCGCACCGCACGGAGAGAGCAGAAGATCGAGCGCGATGTGCTGTCCTTTGAGGGACTGACCGTGGACTTCACGGCGCGGCTCGTCTATATCGACGGCGAAAAGGTCGATATGACACCGAAGGAATATGAACTGTTCTTCTATCTGGTCAAAAACCGCGGCATCGCGCTGACCCGCGAAAAGCTCATCTGCGAGGTCTGGGGATATGATTTCTACGGCGATGACAGAACGCTGGATACGCACATCAAGCTTCTGCGCAAGAGTCTTGGCCCGTATGCGAAATTCATCGTGACCCTGCGCGGCGTGGGTTACCGGTTCGAGGCGTAAACAATAAATCATGAACAGAACCGTGGAAACGGCAGAACATCCCGCACATACCGCCCGCACAGGTGCAAAGCCGCACCGCAGAATGGGCATCCGAGGAAAACTCATCTGCTATCTTGCCGTGTTCGTGTCGGTATTACTGGTCGTTCTGTGGCTGTTTCAGATCGTGTTTTTGGAGGACGTTTACCGCAATATCAAGGTGAACGAAATCTACAACACGGCGGATACCATCAAGCGGCAGGTGCAGGGAACCGCAGGACGGACAACGGGTCTGGGAACGCTGACGGACAAGCTGTCGGCAAGCAGCCAGATCTGCATTTCTGTGCTCAATTCTTCGATGCGTTCGGTGTCGGATGGGTCTGTGAATACCTGCTATTCCGTCGGTGCCGAGAGCAGCTGCTTCGTCCATTCCAATGTCACGCTGTCGTTTGCATCGGATTTTCTCCGGATGAAATTCCTGACGGCGGTGCGGCAGTCGGGGGAGGTCTACTTCCGCGATATGTCTCCGGATGCGGCAGGTACCTCCGCCGGCAAGACCGGCGGCACGACGTTCGGCCCGACACAGACACCGACGGTGACCGCCGCCCGCGAGACGGCGATGCTGTATGTCGAATATTTTGAAGCGGGGGACGAGGGCTTTTATCTCATCCTCAATTCCAAGGTCACGCCGGTCAGCGCGACGGTCAATACCCTGCAATATGAGCTTGTCATCATCAGCGTGCTGTTCATCATTGCGGCGGTCATCATGGCGGTCATCCTGTCCCGCAACATCTCCGCGCCCATTATCAAGATCAACACATCCGCAAAACAGCTTGCAGAAGGGGACTACAATACGGTTTTCGAGGGCGACGGTTATGAGGAGATCGCCGATCTGCGCGATACGCTGAACTATGCCGCGGGAGAACTGTCCAAAATCGAGGGCTTCCGCCGCGAGCTGATCGCCAATGTTTCCCACGACCTGCGAACCCCTTTGACAATGATCACCGGATACGCGGAGGTCATGCGCGACCTGCCCGGGGAAAACACGCCGGAAAACGTGCAGGTCATCATCGACGAGGGAAGCCGCCTGACAACGCTGGTCAATGACCTCCTTGACCTCTCCAAGCTCCAGTCCGGCACAACGACCTTACAGAAAACGGTCTTTTCTCTCACCGACTGCGTAACTGCCATCATCGGACGGTATCAGAAGCTGAAAGAAAACGACGGCTACGACATCACGTTCACATACGACCGCGATGTTTATGTCGAGGGTGACTATTCCAAGCTCGGACAGGTCATCTACAATCTGGTCAACAACGCCATTTCCTATACCGGCGAGGACAAGCGGGTCGCCATCACGCAGACGGTCATTCCCGCTGCACCCGGCGACAAGAGCGGGGAACACGTCCGCATCTCCGTGCGCGATACCGGTATGGGCATCTCCAAGGAAAATCTCGAATACATCTGGGATCGCTATTTCAAGGAAAACAAGACCCACAAACGTGCCGTCGTCGGCACGGGTCTCGGCCTTTCCATCGTCAAAGGCGTCCTCCAGATGCACGGCGCACAGTTCGGCGTCGAGACCTCCGAGGATCCGGTCGACCACGGATCGACGTTCTGGTTTGAGATGGAGACGGTGGAGGAGCTGGAGGAGGAACTTTAACTGATGAAATGGGAAGACTTCGGTCTTCCTTCATTTCTTTATAAACCCATTGACAAATCCCCCATTTCATGATATAATCATCCCAATGAACAAACACAAAGGAGCACCATCATGATTTACGACAATATAAAAAACCTGTCCGTCTACCACGCGCTTCCGGGCATCGCCGCCGCAGAAGCATTTCTTGCGGGAAGCGACCTCTCCTCCCTCACCGCCGGAAAAATCCAGCTTGGCGGCGGTGTGGTTGTCAATGTCAACATCTATGAGCCGAAAACCGACCCGAAATTTGAGGCGCACCGCAATTATATCGATTTGCAATATGTCTATGACGGCGATGAGGACATGGAGTGCGCGCTGATGGACGATGCACTGGATGCCGGGGAGTACAACGCGCAGAAAGACATTCAGTTCTTCGGCGCGGCAAAGGCGGGCAGATGCGGCAGAATGGCGTTCACAGACGGCGATTTTGCGCTGTTTTACCCGCAGGACGTTCACAGACCGGGCATCAAAAACGAAAAAAGCGGAGATATTGTCCGCAAGCTCGTGTTCAAGATTCCCGTGCCGGAATACGCGCATATCGCGCATATCAAACAGTTGGCCGAGTCCATTGCCCTGCCGGACAACGCAAAAGCGGCGGTGATTGCGGCGGCGGAACGCATTCCGGCGGAAACGGCGGACAGACTGACGGCGGCGTTCTTTGCCGATAAGGATGTCGCGCCGGCCATCGAAGCACTTGCCGGGGAACTTGACATCACAGTGCCGCTGTGCAGTCTTGTCATGTACATGATTTTTGCAAAGCAGACCTATTACAATTATCTTTCCAAAGGCATTTCCCTTGACATTTACAACGATTCCATGACCGATTTCACTGTCTGGAACACCGCTTGTGAGAGAAAAACCGGCGCGCCCGGTCTGCTCCAGTGCGGATGGCTGGAAAATACGCTGAAAGAACGGCTCTACCGTCTCGGACGGTTTCAGTATGAGCCGACAAAGTTCCATTTTGACAGCTATTCGTGGGGGGATGTGACCCTCCGTCGGGGGGATCCGGTCATCACCATCCACATTCCGGAGGGCGCGCCGCTGACCGACGACGTCCGGCAGGATTCCTACCGCCGCGCAGAGCAGTTCTTCGGCAAACACGTTTTCGTCTGCGAATCGTGGCTTCTCTATCCCGCACACAGACAGTTTTTGCAGGACGGCTCTAACATTGTCAGATTCATGGACGATTTCGTGATGCTGTCCTCCGAGGAACACCGCGGACATCTTGGCGATATGTGGCGCATCTACGGCTTCTCCTGCGACCACAGCGATTTTGCGGGTCTCCCCGAAAACACCGGAATGCAGCGCGCGTATAAAAAGCACCTCATCGAGACCGGCGGCATGACCGGCGGCGGATACGGCATTATGATCGTCGAAAACGGCACGATCGTCAACCGATGACGGTGTGCCCGATTCCGGATTTCATCGCGGACATCCTTGCCAGGTTTGACGGTGCCGGGGTGGAAGCGTTCTGCGTCGGCGGATGTGTGCGTGATGCTTTGCGCGGCGTGCCCCCGCACGATTGGGATCTCTGTACCGCCGCCCGACCGGAGGAGACCCGCGCCTTGTTTTGCGACTGCGCCGTCATTGAAACGGGCATCCGCCACGGCACGGTCACGGTTCTGTGGCCGCCGCACCCGACTGCATCTCCGGAAAGAGCAACAGTTTCCAAAGAAACAGTTTCCAAAGAAACAATTTCCAAAGAAACAATTTCCAAAGAAACAATTTCCAAAGAAACAGTTTCTTGGAAAGAAACATTTTCGCATGAAACGGTTTCCCGCATCCCCGTTGAAATTACGACTTACCGTGTGGACGGGGATTATCAGGGACACCGCGCGCCAAAGCAGGTGACGTTCTCGTCTTCTCTTGCCGAGGACTGCCGCCGCCGGGATTTCACGGTCAACGCGATGGCATACCATCCGACCCTTGGTCTGCACGATTTTTTCGGCGGCAGGGAAGACCTTGAACACCGCGTTCTCCGCTGTGTCGGCGATCCCGCGGCGCGTTTTTCCGAGGATGCGCTCCGGATTTTGCGCGCTTTGCGGTTTTCGTCGGTTCTGGATTTTACGGTTGATGGGAAAACCGCGGAAGCGATCCATGCGTGTTCCCGTTTGCTTTTGGAAATCTCCGGAGAACGCATCGTTGCCGAGTGGAAAAAACTGCTCACCGGTTCCCGCGCGGCGGAAATTCTTTCGGAATACCGGGACGTCACGGCGGTCTTTCTGCCTGCATTATCCCGGATACCGGAACCCAACCGCCTTGCAGGCGCGTTTGCTTATATAAAAGAAGAAAAGAAACGCATGGCGGCGGTTCTGTACCTCTGCGATATAAAAACGGCTGATGATGCCCGCACGGCTCTGTCGCCGCTCCCCTTTGACCGCGCGTTTTCCGACGGTACCGCCCGGCTTGTCGGAATGGCAGATTTGCCCATCCCCGCGACCCGGTACGATATGCGGCAGATCGTGTCGCAGTTCGGTGCGGACGACACGAGAAGCTATCTCCGCATAAAGCACGCATTGTTCCCGGAAAGTGCCGGTCTGTGTACCGCCGCCCTTGCTTGTCTTGATACCGTTCTTGCCGACCGTGACCCCGTGCGGGTCACTGACCTTGCGGTAAACGGGGCTGACCTTGCATCGCTTGGTTTCCGTGGAAAAGAGATTGGAGATGCCCTTGCGCAGCTGCTTGACTGCGTGATGCGGGAGGAGATTGCGAATGAGAGGACGTCGCTTTTAGAGACGGCGCGGAGGATGAAAGGATAGCGTTGGTTATCTTTGTGTCTTGTGGGCGATTCACGGTCAACAAAGTTGACGTTCGCCCGTTACGAAACGACATGATGGTGTAAATGATAGAAAAACGTAAAAATGATATAATATCAAACCAAATCGGTATATCATCGATACGCGGCGGGCGATTCATGAATCGCTCCTACAAAACACAAAGATTTCCGCACTTTAAGTTGATAGCATTACCCCTTCGGAAAGTTTAAGGAGCAAACATTTCTGCTCTCGCCTCCCCCATCATAATCCCCCCACCCCCCGCATAAACTTGTACCAAAAAATAAACGAGGTACAATGATGTCGATCTCCAATTCATCCATCCGTCTCCGCACCCTCACCACCGTCATGAGTCTCGTCACCCTCATGAGCTTTTTTATTCCGGCAGTTTTCCGCGCAGGCGGTGGAATCGGCGATGTGGTCACGGCGGTGTCGGTCGTGCAGAAAACCGATGCCGGGTCTGCGGCACAAACCGAACCCATTCCGCCGCTCGTCATTCTGGATGCGGGGCACGGCGGGGAGGACGGCGGGGCGGTCAGCGCGGACGGCGTTTCGGAGAAAACGCTGAATCTGTCGATCGTCCTGACGCTTGGCGATATGCTGGAAGCAGCGGGCGTTCCCGTCGTTTATACGCGCACGGAGGACAACGGTCTTTATGACGGCGCATCGCCCGGACACCGCAAAATGACCGATCTGAAAAACCGTCTCGCCGTCCGGCAGAAATACCCGGAAGCCGTGTTTCTGTCCGTCCATATGAACACCTTTTCTGCCGCGCAGTATCACGGAATGCAGGTGTTCTATTCCAAAAACGACGAGCGCAGCAAGCTTCTTGCCGACCTCATCCGGGAAACGAACCGTACCTATTTGCAGCCGGACAACGAGCGGGTCTGCAAGGCGGCGGATTCGTCAATCTATTTACTCGACCGTTCCGGGGGATGCGCCGTGCTTACGGAATGCGGATTTCTCTCAAATCCCGAAGAAGCCGCATCTCTTTCCGATCCCGCTTACAGAGAAAAAGTCGCAGGCGTGCTCTGCGCATCCGTTTTACAATATTTATACGGAAACGAATCAATCGAAAGGACTACACAATGAAATCCCCGAAAAACATCTTTGTCTGTACCGAATGCGAATACAAATCCACAAAATGGATGGGCAAATGCCCATCTTGCGGTGCGTGGAACACGATGGAGGAGCAGGAGGAGTACCTTGCTGAAACCGCGGCACAGGGAAAGGCATCCGCGCGGCACGCGCTGTTTTCGTCGGCGGTCGATACTGGCGCGGATGCGGTCCCGTTCGATTCGCTGGAAATTCCCACGTATATGCGGCAGGAAACCGGACTCGGGGAACTCGATCGGGTGCTCGGCGGGGGACTGGTGCTCGGCTCGGTCGTGCTGTTGTCGGGCGAACCCGGTATCGGTAAATCGACCATGCTGATGCAAGTGTCGGCAACGCTCGGAAAGAACCGGAAGGTGCTGTATGTGTCCGGCGAGGAATCGCAGGGACAGCTCAAGCTCCGCGCCAAACGGCTCGACGTACGGGGCGCGAATCTGTATCTGTGCATCGAAACGAACATCCGCAACATTCTCCGCCAGACGGACAAGCTGAAACCGGACGTTTTAATCGTGGACTCCATTCAGACCATATATAATGATGAAATCAATTCCGCGCCCGGCTCCGTCACACAGGTCAAGGAAGCGGCGATGGCACTCATCCACAAAGCGAAAAACGAGGGCATTTCCGTCATTCTGGTCGGTCACGTCAACAAGGAGGGCGGCATCGCCGGGCCGAAGGTGCTGGAACATATGGTCGATGCGGTCGTCTATTTTGAGGGCGAACGCCAGCAGACCTACCGCATCATCCGCGCCATCAAGAACCGCTACGGCTCGACCAACGAAATCGGCGTGTTCGAGATGACCGACCGGGGACTGTCCGAGGTGGAAAACCCGTCGGAAATGCTGCTTTCCGGCAGACCGCAGGGGGTGTCGGGGAACTGCGCCGTCTGTGTCATCGAGGGTTCCCGCCCAATTCTTGCAGAGATCCAGGCGCTCGTCACGCAGACCTTTTTCCCGTCCCCGCGCCGGAGCTCCACGGGTGTCGACTACAACCGTCTTCAGATGATCCTTGCTGTCCTGGAAAAGCGGCTCGGACTGCGGTTTTCCGCAAATGATGCGTATCTGAACGTCATCGGCGGTCTGCGGCTTGATGAACCGGCGGCAGACCTTGCCGTTGCGTTTGCGCTGATCTCATCGTTGAAAGACAAAGCGCTCCCCGATGACCTGGTTGCCATCGGAGAACTGGGTCTTGCCGGGGAGATCCGCGCCGTCGGCGGCATTGAACAGCGTGTACGCGAATGCGCGCGGCTCGGCTTTCACCGCATTGTTGTTCCGAAAAAGAATGCGGAAATGAAGAATTTGAATCTCCCTGATGTGGATATTTTTCCGGCAGGCAGTATTTTTGAGACATTGAGCTTTTTTGCGTGAAATTTTTTCTCCGAAAGATGGATTTCCGTGTGTTTGTGACGGATTGTTCACAATACGGACACATCCTTGATGTATAATTAATGTAAATCCGATGTAATAGGGAGGGGACAGGCTTGCCGCAATACCGCCATGAACTGAAATACCGCATCATGCCCATGCAGATGCACCTGCTTGCCGCGCGGCTTTCCGCCGTCATGAAGCCGGACAGCCATGCCCGCGCGGACGGAACCTATCTCATCCGCAGTCTCTATTTTGACAATCCGGAAGACCGCGCGCTGAAAGAAAAAACGCTCGGCATCTCCCGCCGCGAAAAATTCCGCATCCGGTACTACAACCTTGACCCGACGTTCATCCGTCTGGAAAAGAAAAGCAAGATAAACCGCCTGACGGAAAAGGTCACAGCCCCCTTGACCGAGGAGGACTGTCGGCGCATCCTGTGTGGGGATACGGCGTTCCTTGCAAATGCGGACGTGCCGCTTCTGCGGGAGTTTTTCGCCAAACAACAGCTGTACGGTCTCGAACCGAAAGCGGTGGTCGATTATACCCGCCGCACGTTCGTCTGCCCGATCGCCGACACGCGCGTGACGCTGGACTACAACATCCGCACGGGGATACGGGAAACGGATTTTCTGAATACCGCACTTCCGACCGTGCCGTGCGATGCGGCAGAGTCGGAACCCGTCTGCATTCTGGAGGTCAAGTACAACGAATTTCTGCCGGGACACATTGCGGCACTCCTGCAATGCGATCATGTCCGGCTGGCACCTTTTTCCAAATACGAAATCAGCCGCAGATATGACTGATTTGTTTATCACAACATTCGGAGGACAAAACCAATGGCATCCACATTTCTCGCAAAATTTTCCGAGGTGAATTACGCCGATATTCTGATCGCATTCGTGCTGTCGCTCGCAGTCGGCCTGTTCATCTGCTTCGTTTACAAAAAAACCTTTGCGGGGGTCATGTATTCCCGCAGCTTTGCCGTGTCGCTGGTTGCAATGACGATGATTACCAACGTCGCCATCCTTGCGGTCACGCAGTCGGTCGTGCTGTCGCTCGGTATGGTCGGCGCACTGTCCATCGTACGTTTCCGTGCGGCGGTAAAAGAACCGATGGAGATTGCATTCCTGTTCTGGGCGATCTCCGAGGGCATCGTCATCGGTGCGGGAATGCTGGCGGTCGCGCTCATCGGTGCGCTGTTCATCGGTGCGGTGCTGTTTGTGTTCTCCCTGCTCGGTGGAAAAACACCGACGACCAAGCCTTACATCCTGGTGCTTCATGCCGCAGACGATGCGGCGGAGGACGCGGCGTGCAAGGCGATCGCTTCTTCTGTGAAAAAGCAGGCGGTCAAGTCCAAAACCGTCACGGATGCGGGCATTGAACTGACCGTTGAAGTACGGCTTGCGGGCGGTGAAAGCACGTTTGTCAACGGATTGAAGAAGATTCCGGGCATCGCGGATGTTACGCTGGTCAGCTATAACGGCGACTATATGGCATGAGATTTTCGTCCAGTGGACGAAAACAATGGTGAATGATAAATGATATGCGCCTGTGGGCGTATGATATATCCCGCATCCAGGCGGGATATGAAAAGTTACTTTTTGGAATACGGAGAAGCCGCATAAGAATGGAATTGTGCGGCTGTTTCCTTTGATGGAGGAATGAAAAATGGGAAACGTACTTTGTGGGCTGAAGCCGGAGAAGGTTTTTACTTATTTTGAGGAGCTGTGCGCGATTCCGCACGGGTCGTATAACGAGGGCGCGGCGGCGGACTGGGTCTGCGCGTTTGCAAAGGAACACGGACTTGCATATCGGCGCGATGAGATGAACAATGTGCTCGTCCGGAAAGCGGCATCGGCGGGATACGAAAACGAACCGGTTGTCATGCTGCAGGGGCACACGGACATGGTCTGTGTCAAAAGCGCGGATTCAGCGCATGATTTCACGCGCGACCCCTTGAAACTGATCGTAAAAGACGGCTGGATCTCGGCGGACGGAACGACCCTTGGCGGTGATGACGGCATCGCGGTGGCTATGATGATGGCGATTCTCGACGACGACACACTGCCGCATCCGGAGCTGGAATGCCTGTTCACGGTGCAGGAGGAAGTGGGACTGGGCGGCGCCGCGGGATTTGATTATTCCGACATCCGCGCAAAGCTGCTCTACAATCTCGACTCCGAGGACGAGGGGGTCGGAACGGCAAGCTGTGCCGGCGGTGTCCGTGTCGATATGCGCCGTCCCGTGACGTTTGAGGAAGTGGATGCGGTGACCGCGAAGATCTGTGTCCGCGGTTTGAAAGGCGGTCATTCCGGGGCGGAGATCCATATGCCGCGCGGCAATGCGCATCGTATTGTCGGTCAGATGCTCGCCTCTCTTGCGGAGATCACACCCATCCGCCTTGTTTCGCTGTCAGGCGGTACGATGGACAACGCCATTCCGCGTGACTGCACGGCGGTCATTGCCTATCCTGCAGAATGTGCGGTTGCAGTAAGTGTCGCACTGGATACGCTTTGTGGAGAGCAGATGGCGCTCCTTTCCCGCGACGACCGTGCGGAGGGGCAGATCACCGTTTCCACCACAAAAAGCAAAGTCCGTGCGATGAGGGTGTCCGATACCTGTGCGGTGCTCGGTATTCTGTGCCTGACGCCGAATGGCATTGCGACCATGTGCGAGGATATGCCGGGGCTCGTTGAGTCGTCCTGTAATATGGGCATTCTGAATACGGACGACGATGCTGTGAATTTCGGATTCCTTGCCCGTGCATCGGTGGAGGAACGCAAGGAAGAACTGCGCGTAAAGCTGGCAATGTGTGCCGGGCTGTTCGGGGCTGAAATCGCGTATTCCGGCGAATATCCCGGCTGGGCGTATGACCGGGATTCCGAGGCGGCGCGGCGGTATGTCACGGCATACAAAACGCTGTTCGGCACGGAACCGCGCGTGGAGGCGATTCACGCAGGACTGGAATGCGGTCTGATGAAGCACGCCGTACCGGGTCTTGACCCCATTTCCATCGGTCCGGACATGAAGGACATCCACACGCCGGATGAGCGCATCAGCATCGCATCTGTCGAGCGGGTCTACCGCACGGTATGTGAAATGTTGGCGATCCGTGCATAAATTATCCGGGAAAACAAAACAAAATTTGTGAAACATTCCGCTTTACAGAACTTGGAAACCGTGGTATAATATATAAGATTATTGGAAAACATCGTTCCGCCTGGCACAGGCTTTGCCGGTGGGAGCGGCTGTAAAACCGAACATAAGATATTCAGGAAAGGAATCACAAAAATGAAGAAATCAGTTTTAGCATTATGTATTGTGTCGATGCTTCTGTCATGTCTCTGCCTGCTGCCCGTTTCCGCGGAAGATGCCGGCAAGCTGACGATTGAAAGCTATCAGATTGTCTCCGGTGACGGAACAACAGCGGACGCACCCTTCAACGGCAATCTGACCGACGGTCAGGTCGGCTCCGGCGCGACGGCAGATCTCGAAAGCGGTCTGTGGTGCGTGTTTGAGCAGGGAAAGGGTCTGGAGCTTGACGGCGATTCGCAGTTTGCATACGTCGTTGTCGATCTTGGCAAGGAATGCGAGATCACCGAACTCAGAATGCACCATCTTGGCACGCATCCGGCAGGATACAGCACCCCTTGGGCGCTTCTGGCGGCAGTATCCAATGACAACGTGAACTGGACCGACTCTCCCGCGTATGCCAACACGGACGACAACGGTGACCCCGTCTGGTCCTCCGCCGAGGATGCGTACTGGACGACCATCGTCTACGACTCCCCGCTGACCGCGCGTTATGTTAAGTTTAAAATCGCGGCGCTTTCCGGCGCGGCTGAAATTGCCGTCAGTGAAATCGAGGTCTACGGCACCGAGATCCCCGAACCTGTCGAGACCGAAGCCGTCACGACAGAGGCTGTCACAACGGAAGCTGTCACCGAGACTCCCGTGACCGAAGCCGTTACCGAACCGGCAGCGACCGATACAACGCCCGTTTCCGATACGGCAGAAAACGAGAGCAGCGTAAGCTCTCCCATCGTCCCTGTCATCATCGTTATTGCAGTGATTGCAATTGTGGCTGTCGTCGTTGTTGCGGTGAAGAAGAAAAAGTAATATATTATAAATGAATAAAGGTACTGTCAGCGATTGGCAGTACCTTTTTGTGTTGGACATATCCGTTCAGAGAAGAATGCAGATGAGCCCTCCGGAGCCTTCGTTGATGATGCGTTCCAGCGTTTCGCCGATTTTCAGGCGCGCATCGTCGGGCATATTCGCAAGCTTGGCATACAGTCCCTCTCCGACCAGCTCATGCAGGGATTTTCCGAACATATTCGTTTCCCACAGCTTGCCGGGGTCTTCTTCAAATTCGTGGAGCAGGAATTTCACCATTTCTTCCGACTGCTGTTCTGTGCCGACAATGGGCGCGACCTGTGCTTCGATGTTGGCGCGGATCATGTGGATGGAGGGCGCGGTCGCTTTCAGACGGACCCCGTAACTGCCGTTCTGCCGCACGATCTCCGGCTCATCGAGCTTCAATTCCGAGATGTCGGGCATCACGATGCCATACCCCTGCTCCCGCACGGCGGTCAGCGCGCGTTCCACATGGTCGTATTGTTTTTTTACTTCCGCAAGCGAGGACAGCAAGGTCAACAGATCTGCATCGGAGGTGATGGGGAATCCCGTTTCCTCCCCGATGATGCGGTAGAACAGTCCTTCGGGTGGGGTCAGAACGACTTCCGCGCATCCCGTGCCGGGTGAGACACCGGCGACACGCGCTTCTGCAATATATTCGTTTTCTTCGGGAAGATGGGAGAGTATATTGCCGACTTCGCCCGTTTTCCGGATACGGGGTGCGGCGGACAAAAGCGAATCGCGGACAGCACTGATGACTTTGTGACCGGGCGGCAGGGCAGTCATCCATCCGGGACAACGGATGCCGATCTGGCGGACGGGGAATTCTTCGAGGATCAGTCCCAGAATATGACGGATGTCTTCATTGTCCATTTCTGCGCAGGAGACCAGCGCAACAGGCGCGCCGTATTCTGCTTCCAGAGAAAGACCGAGCGCGGCGGTGTCCGGATTTTCCGGGTGCGCGGAATTGAGCACGATGACGAACGGCTTGTTTCCGGCGGAAAGCTCACGCACGACACGCTTTTCCGCATCGGCATACGCTTCGCGCGGCAGCTCGCCGATGGAGCCGTCCGTGGTGACGAGCACCCCGATGGTCGCGTGCTCCGTGATGACCTTGTGCGTACCCATTTCCGCCGCTTCGTCAAACGGCATCGGCGCATCCGACCAGGGAGTCTGCACCATGCGCGGCGCATCGTTTTCGACGTTGCCGATGGCGCCGGGAACGATGTAGCCGACACAGTCGATCATGCGCACCCGCATGGACGCCGGCGTTCCCGCATGATCGGTGACGGTGATCTCCACCGCATCGTCTGGGATGAATTTCGGCTCGGTCGTCATGACGGTCTTGCCGCCCGCACTTTGCGGAAGTTCATCCTGCGCGCGGGTGCGGTCATGCTCTCCCGTGATGGACGGGATCACCAGTGTTTCCATGAAGCGCTTGATGAATGTGGATTTCCCCGTGCGGACAGGGCCGACCACGCCGATGTAAATATTGCCGCCCGTGCGTGCGGCGATGTCCCGGTAAATGGAAAATTCGGACATATGCAAGTTCCTCCGTATTCTGCATCATATATCGCCGCGCAAGGGGATAGGATTCCATATCCGGATTGCGGCGGGGTTGTAATATGTATATGGACAGGATGGGAAAAATAGAACAGGGGGAGGGGGTGTACCAACCCTTATATTGCTAACATTGCCTTGCCCGATTTACTTTTCATAATACTGCGCCTGCGCCCCCCACAGTCTGCAATATTTCCCGTCTTCATCCGCGATCAAACGATCATGACACCCCGACTGCACCAGTTCTCCGTGGTCGAACACGGCGATGGTGTCGCAGAAACGGCAGGAGGAGAGGCGGTGGCTGATGAAAACGGCGGTTTTGTCTTTCACAAGGATGTTGAAATTCTCATAGACAGCGGCTTCGGCGATGGGGTCGAGCGCGGCGGTCGGTTCATCGAGAATGACGAACGGAGCATTCTTGTACAGTGCTCGTGCGAGAGCGATCTTCTGCTTTTCGCCGCCGGAGAAGTCGATGCCGGTTTTGTCGTAGTCCTGACCGACACACCGCAGAAGCGCATCCCCGCCGTCCGCATCCAGAGATGCAAGCTTGTCGCCCATGCCGGCGCGGATGAGGCAGTCGCGCACCCGTCCGGCATCGTAATCGCAGTTCGCGGCGACATTTTCCCCGAGCGGGAACGCAAACAGCGCATAATCCTGAAAGACCACGGAAAACAGCGCCATGTATTCGTCGTAGCGGTAGCGCGTGATGTCGATGCCGTTGAGCAGGATCTTCCCCTCTGTCGGGTCGTAGAGACGGCACAACAGCTTGATGAACGTGCTTTTGCCGGAGCCGTTTTCACCGACGATGGCGAGCTTGTCGCCGATGCGGAATTTCATGCTGACATGGCGCAGTGCCCAGGTATCCGTTCTCGGATAACGGAAGCTGACGTCGCGGAATTCGATCTCGTAGTCGTTGTCATCCCGCTTTTCGACGGCAAGTGTGCCTTTGTACATATCATTCGGCAGATCGAGAAACTCATACAGCTGTTCCAGATACACGTTGTTGTACCGCAGACGTCCGATGTCCGCCGAAAGTCCCGAAACGGAACCGACAAAACGGTCGATCGTCCCCTGATACAGAAGAAAGTTGCCGATGCCGAACGTGCCGAGGTACGCCTTTACCGCAACGAACAGGTACAGAAGCAGATTTCTGCCCGCGGCGAGGAGTGTGCCGAGTATCCCGTAGTGAAGCGTGATTTTCTCCCATTTTTCGCACCATGCGGGACGGAGATTGCATTTCCGGAATTCGTCAAGGATGATGCGGTTCAAATCAAACAGGATGACGTCCGTTCCCCATGCGCGGTTCAGTACCCCCATCAGGGTATTGTTTTCCGCAAGACCGGAGACGGCTTCGTTTTCCTTTTTGGTGGATGCGGAAATGGTGCGGACGGAAAGTACAATGTTCACACCGATCAGTGCAAGCAGAACGAATGCGGACACCGGTGAATTGAGAAACGCCCATATCCCCGTGAAATCCCCGTCCGCGCGGCAGGTGAACATCGACACGGTCAGAGAGACCGACAAAAAGATGTTCAGAATGTGTCCCGGCAGGGCGGCGACGACCCAGCGCACCGTATACAGTCCGCCGCCGGTGGCGTTGAACGCGGCAAAGATCTTGGAGCGCAGAAGCACCACATCGGGGTTTTCCAGATGCTCATATTGCAGACGGTTCTGCACGTTGACGAAAAACAGCTCGTGTTGGTTCCAGAGTTGTGTGTCAAACAGCGCACGTTTTGCCTGCAGTGCCCGCACCAGAAGCGACAGTAAAAAACTGCCAAGCACCGTGACAGCCGCCAGAAACGCAAGCTGTCGCACGTCACAGTCCCCCGCAAGCTCGTTTACCGTCATGGCGGATAAGATCATCGTAAAATACGGCATCACCGTTTCCGCCGCGCTGCACACCGTGCTCCAGAGCCAGAAGTGCGGGGTGATTTGGTTCCAGATGCCGATCGCACGGCGGATCATCCGCCAGTCCTCGCGCAGGGTGCGCGTTTTGTTCGGTTTATTCGTCATGATGCTCACCTGCCTCCTCTGCGTGTTCGCTGTCCGCGCTTTCGCGGTAATATTTCGATTGAATGTCAAACAGTTCTCTGTATTTTCCACCGCGCTGCATGAGTTCGTCATGTGTGCCGACCTCGGCAAACCGCGCGCCGTCCAGAAGGAAGATCCGGTCGCAGAACCGTGTCGATGCCAGACGGTGGGAAATGAAGACGGAGGTCGCGTGTGCGGCAATTTCATTGTAGCGGCGGTACATCCGGTCTTCCGCAATGGGGTCGAGTGCCGCCGTCGGTTCGTCCAGAACGATGCAC
This sequence comes from Clostridia bacterium, assembly GCA_017481495.1. Classification (GTDB taxonomy): domain Bacteria; phylum Bacillota; class Clostridia; order Oscillospirales; family CAG-272; genus RGIG3925. The sequence continues at coordinate 4,336 of JAFUPC010000065.1, read as the reverse complement.
AAGGGATCTTTGTAAAGCAGCCGCGCAAGCAGCAGCTTCTGTTCTTCGCCGCCCGACAGTGCGATGCCGTCGGGATGCACTTCGCGGTTGAGCGGCGTGTCGGCACCAAGCGGCAGACTTGCGATTTTTTCGGTCAGTCCCGCAACTTCGATGCAGTGCGCAAGCCGGTCGCGGTCAATGTCATCATCGGTCATGGCGGCGGCGATGTTCCGCGCAATGGAAACGGGCAGAAGATGGTATTCCTGCGGCACGAAGCCGAACAGGCGGTACATTTCATCGCGGTTGTAATCGGTCAGAGGGTGCCCGTCGAGCAGAACTTCCCCGGACGTCGGCAGAAGCAGTCCGCACATAAGTAAGGTCAGCGTTGTCTTTCCGGCACCGTTCAGACCGACCAGAGCGATCTTCTCCCCGGGTTCGATGCGGAACGAAATGTCGTCGAGAACGGTCTTCTCCCCCTCCGGATAGCGGAACGTCACATGACGGAATTCGACGGAAAACGGCGCGGTCGGTGTCGGAATGCCCGCACCGCGGTTGAGACGGTCGGGAATTTCCAGTGCTTCGCGGAAATCGGAGATCTGAAGCGCACCGGAGGCGACCCGGTCAAACGTGCCGAGGATGCCGCCCATCAGCGACGCCATCGAGGTGATCGCCGAAAAATACAGGACAAACGACGACGCATCCACCTCCCCCTGCACGGCTTTGTAAATGAGAAACGCGTATACCGCGCCGTCGCGCACCAGCACGACAAGAAAGCTCACGAGCGCGACCAGATAGGCGCGAAGCTCCAGCTTGCCCTGTTCCTTTATCCGCGCGGCAAACAGGCGGTCGCCACGGTTTTTGACGGAATCCTCCATTGTATACAGGCGGATGTCTTTGGCGTAACCGAAGTTCCGCGACAGTCCCATGGAGGTGTACCATATCTTTCTGTCAAGCGCATTGCGGATGTCCCGGTCGTCGTAGTTGCGCTCTCTGAGCCAGCGGCCGGCAAGCGCGTTCACACCCGTTCCCACGGCAAGCAACAGGATGATCGCCGGGTGCAGAAGCGAGATGACCGAGCCAAACAGAAGAAATTTCAGCACCTGCGACAGCATATCGGCAAAGTCCATCGGGAAATGCACTCCCGCCGTGTGGTTGTTTTCGGTGGCACTCTCCGCGCGTTCGTTGCTTTTGCGGATCTCCGGTTCAAAATCGAGATACCAGTCGCGGTCGCGCTGGCGCGACTGCAGCATATACATCATGCGGAGCAGGACATAATGCTCGGCATTGCTTGTTTTGATGTTGATGACCTGATTGGAAAGATTCAGAAGCAGCTTTGCAAGCAAGATCCCGCAGATGACAAGGGCGATGTACGAAAACCGGTCCTGCGTTTCGAGCGCCGACAGCACCGCCGTTGGCAGATACAGCGTGATCGCCGCAAGCAGAAGCGACACCGGCACGGTGAAGATCCCGACAAACGCCAATCCCCGCTCGTGCGCCCAGAGCAGGCGGTAGATGTACCCGACACAGGACAGCATCCCGTATTTCGGCTTGCGCTTCGGTTCCTTTTTTTGTTTTACTTTTTTGAACATGGAAGTTCCTCCTTTCGATGAGAATATTGTACCATATTTTGATAAAAAAAGGCGCATTCCGTGAACCAAATGCAGGTTTCAGTGAACGGAATGCGGGGAACCGGGGTGCTGCACTAACGTGCCCAACCCTTGATATATTTTGTCCTCCGGACGAAATATTACGTTACAGTCCGGCTCCGCAGAGCATCTGCACGGCATCTCTGACGTCTTCGCTGAATCCGTCCGGCGCATCCGTTGCGATAATTTTTGAAATTTCCATTACCGTGCCCTCCGTTGGACGTTTTTCTATATTATACCATATTTATGTGAATTTTTACATATTCGACAGCGAAATATAAGATTTCCCATTTGCTTGACATCCACCTCCCGTTGTGTTATAATATAACTATCATCAAAATCAGAAACGGAGCCTCACGCATGACCCTGCACATTGCCATCTGCGACGACGAACGTGCGCAGACTGAATATCTGAAAACCCTCATCGCCGCATGGAGCGAAACCAGCGGCAATACGGTACACTGTACGGCGTTTCCGTCTGCGGAAGCGTTCTGGTTCCGGTATGCGGAGGATGCGGGGTGGGACATTCTCTTACTGGACATCGAAATGGGGGAGATGGACGGTGTCTCGCTTGCAAAGCGCATCCGCGCGCAGGATTCCCGCGTGCAGATCCTGTTCGTTACAGGATTTCCTGATTTTATGGCGGAGGGATACGAGGTTTCTGCCCTGCATTATCTTCTGAAACCGGTATCGGCGGAAAAACTATCTGCCGTTCTCGACCGTGCGGCGGCGAATTTACAGAAAACGGAAAAACGGCTGTGCATTCCGTGGGAACGGCAGACGGTGTATGTGCCGCTGTCGGACATCTGTTATGTGGAAGCGCAGAAGCAGTATGTCGTTATCCATACAAAAACGGCGGAATACCGCACAAAAGGTTCTCTTTCCGACACGGAAGCGGCGCTTGACGAATATTTTATCCGCTGTCAGCGGTCGTTTCTTGTCAATCTGCGCGAAGTCACGCGCATCCGCGCGGACTGTGTGGTGCTGAAAAATGGCGCGGCCGTCCCCATCAGCCGCGGGATGGCGGAAACAATCGGGAAAGAAATGATCCGGCTGTTCTGAAAGGAGAGAGAAATTTGCTGTTCCGCAAACAGATCGACCGCCGCGTGGAAGCGTATCAGAGTGAACTTTTACAGAAATACTGTGACGAAGTGGAGCTGATGTACACAAAAATGCGCGGCTGGCGGCACGACTACCACAACCACATCCAGGCACTCCAGGCGAGCATGGCGCAGGGAAACTATGACGAGGTCAATGCCTACCTCCGCGCGCTCAACAACGACCTGACGACGGTCGATACCACCGTCAAGACCGGCCGCATCATGGTCGATGCGATTCTGAACGGTAAAATGAACATCGCCGCGCAGAACGGCATTCCGGTTAATGCAAAAGCAAATATCCCGGACGGAACACCGGTGTCGGACGTCGATCTCTGCGTGATTCTTGGCAACCTGCTCGACAACGCCATTGAGGAAAACAAGCGTCTGGACGGGGACGGCGATGCTCGTTTCATCCGTGTGTACATCGGACAGAAAAACACGCAGTTCTATCTCTCCGTCACCAACGCCGCCGGGAAAAAGCAAGCGCATCACGGCTGTCTGTTCGGGTCGCAGAAAGGTGCCGACCATGGCTTCGGCCTTGCACGGGTGGACAGCGTGGTGAAGAAATACGACGGTTGGTTCTCCGCCGACAGCGAGGACGGCGGATTCACGGCGGAGATTCTGGTGCCGCTTGCGGAAGCGGCGGAGGAGACGGAGGTAACAGAGAATACAGACGAGTCAGCAGAAAAACAATAACGCGATTACATGCAATGTGAGGGAAGGTTTTTGTGGAGAGCGGAGTTCTGATGTCTGATATTCCGTTTGCGCGGAGTGCAATTACATTGATGCGAAGCATCACTTCATTACGAAGCACATCATTTGCGGCCTGCCGCAACATCGTTTATTTGTGTCCGTATGCAACGAAACGATGTTCTCACTGCGCACGAAACAGATATGTTCTATGACTTATCATCCGCCGAGATGGTGTGTAACCATATCAAAATTTCCCGGTCAGAATGAGGTTCTCGAACAAATCTAATGAAGTTATGCTCCGTGCAAATGATGTTGTGTCCTACGGACACAAATAAAAAATCCAACCCTTACGAGTTGGATCTTTTGCCTACCTACATCAATATTGATACACCCTTAAAGCGGTGCATTTTCAAAAGAAAATCGTTACAGCATAAAGTTGCGTTACATTGTCAAAAACAAATCGTTGAAAAGGGATAGTAATCGTTCATAAAAAAGTATCATTCATCTTCCTACCAATACATTATAGCAGCCGAGTCAAGGTCAAAAAAGGGCCTTGACTTTTTTTCGTTTTAGAGTGATAGATATAAGCGGAGGTGAACGAAATGAAACGAAAAGATGCAGAGGCTGAAACAAGATACCGCCTGGGCAACTTCATTATGCTCAATCTTTACAAGCAGGGCGTAATAACAAGAGAACAGTATCTTGAGATACGGGACAGGCTGATAGACGAATACAAGCCTATCATCGGAGGATTGGAAAGGGGGCTACCGTGGATACTAGACGAGTTAGAAAAGTAACATTTATCCCCGCTATAAAACCTTTAGAGGCAATGAGCAAGAAGAGAAGGGTTGCAGCCTATGCTCGTGTTTCAACGGGCTCCGAAGAGCAAGAAACAAGCCTTGTGGCGCAAAGGGACTA
>JAFUPC010000064.1 GCA_017481495.1 Clostridia bacterium | reverse complement strand
TATTCGTCGAGAATCGCCTGCTGTTTTGCAGCAGCTGCGGCATCTTCTTCTGCTTTCTTTGCGGCAGTGGCTTCCTCTTCCGCTTTCTTTGCAGCTTCGGCAGCTTCCTTTTCGGCGGTTTCTTTTGCGTTCATCTTTGCTTCCATGCCCTTGATGATGCGGACAACAACAAAGATGGAGAACGCGATGATAATGAAGTCAATGATCGTCTGCAGCCACAGACCGTACTGGATGGCGATCTTTTCAACCTCAACGACGCCCTCTGCGTTCATGACCTGTTCGCGCAGGACAACTTCCCACTCGTCGATGGATGCGCCGCTGGTGAAGTAGGTCATAACGGGGGTGATGATGTTTTTGACAAGACCGTTGGTGATGGCGTTGAACGCAGCACCGACAACAACCGCGACCGCAAGGTCAAGGACGTTGCCCTTCATGATGAATTTCTTGAAATCGGAGAAAAAGCCCTTGCCCTTTTCGGCAGCATTTTCGATGTGTTTCTTTGCCATGGTGATGTACCTTCCTTTTCATAATGTGAAATTATGGATTTTCTGTATAAAATTATAGCAGAAAAGGGGGAAGTTGTCAATAGAAAAACGGCACTCTTTGCAGAATGCCGTTTGATAAAAATCCGCCGAATTGGATTTCCGGAATTGTGATGCTGTTCTTCCGCAGCGGCGGGAGACAAGCCCCCGCCCTACGGTTATTGGGATGTGTCTGCGTTAATGATGATCACCGTTCAGTCGGTCAGCTGAAAAGAGAGCTTGATGTCGCGGATGTCCCGTCCGCTCTTAATCGCTTCCGCAATGTAATAGCCTGCGTTTTCACCCATCTGCGCACAGTTTCCGGTGACGCGGTAGGATGCCATGGCCTCTCTTGCACCGGAGATGCACCGACCTGCGACCACGATGCCGCGGTAGTCCTTCGGGAGCAGCGCACGCATGGGAATGTGATAGGGCCGGACCGCAAAGCAATGCTGTCCTTTATTTGATTTGGTGTGCAGATCGGCACCGAAGGTCACATAGGCAACTGCGTCATCGAATCTGGCTCCCTGCAAAATATCGTCCCCGGTGATACAGTACTCACCGATGATCCGTCTGGATTCTCTGACGCCGAGCACGCTGGATGAGGTGATCAATTCCAGATCACGGAATTCCTCGTCATATTCTGTCAGAAATTCAAACGCATCGATCAGCTGCTGTCTGCCCTCCATGGTGGCTTCTGTCAGCGCTTTTGCGTTCAGCGGGTCATACTCATACATGTGTGTGAACTGAACGACACCGAAATGGGAATTGGGAACGGGAATCAGATACGGAACCTTGAACGGAATCTGCTTTCCCGCCTTTTCGTATACAGCGTTCAGCTTTTCGTAGATCATCAGACCGCTTTTGTACTGTTCGGGGATATTGCCGACCAGAAACATCAGCGTCATTGCCTGACATTCCCGGAAATCGCCGTCAACACCGAGGTCAAACAGACAACCGGCGCTTGCGGCGACATTGCCGTCACCGGTAGCATCGACGATATACTTTGCCAGTACGGCAAACCGTCCGCCGATGTTTTCCGCAACGACACCGGAAACCCGTTTATCTTCAACCAGCGTTCTTGAAAAGGTGGTGTTGTAAAGCACCTCAACATTGGCTTCTTTCAGTTTCCGTTCGAGGATCAGCTTCATATATTCATAGTGAAAGCTCTTATCCCAGAAGCCGCCGAACTGTCCGATTTCTTTCAGTTCGGATACCAGTTCGCCGACGATTCCCGTTTTTCGCTCAAAATCAAAGAACGGATTCATAAAGCCCGTTGTCCATGCGCCGCCGGGACAGTTGAATTTTTCAATCAGAAGCGTTTTCATGCCTGATCTTCCCAGCGCAAGTGCCGCTCCGCAGCCCGCAGGTCCCGCGCCGACAACAACCGCGTCATATTCACCGAGAACCGGAGTGGATAGTGTTTCGTTGATGACCATATGATTTCTCCTGTGTATTTTGAAAAAGAACGGTATCGTTTGTCTGACGCGATACCGTTCTTCCTTTCGTTTTATAACTTCGCCATCATTTTATACGTCTCGCGCAGATCGCCGTAGAGCTTTTTGTAAACACCGTAATACGGCTGATAGCCTGCGTTTGCCGTCATATCGGGCGCAAATTCGTCCTTGAGCGTGATGATCTTCTTGCATGCATCGGAAACGGTCGGGTAAATGCCGGCACCGACCATGGCGAGGATCGCAACACCGAGCGCAGGACCTTCCGCCGTTGTGACAGCCGTCGGGATGCCGAACATATCCGCCAGCATCTGCCGCCACATCGGGCTTCGTCCGCCGCCGCCGCAGACGCGCATGACGGTCGGGTTGACGTCCATTTCGCGCAGGACGGACATGCAGTCGGTCAGGGAATAGGAGACACCCTCCAGTACCGCACGGGTCATATCAGCACGTGTGTGCATGGCCGAAAGTCCGACAAATGCACCGCGGACATCGGGGTCAAGATGCGGGGTACG
>JAFUPC010000063.1 GCA_017481495.1 Clostridia bacterium | reverse complement strand
GGTACCGAAAGACGCGATACCGAGGGCTGCGAAAACAGACAGCCAAACTGAATATGATGTTCGCTCTGGCGAATCTGATCCTGGCCGGCAGACCCTCACGGGCGGCGGTCTGATTCAGTGCGCCTTTTGGAGCGATATCGAGGGATATACTCTGCCTTTCGGTGGTTTCCTGCTGAGTTCGTTTTTCTTCTGCTCATTTATGCGGTGTTGCCCTAAAAAAATCCAAACCCGCCAATCCCCGCCGTCTTATCCTGCAAAATCACAGAATCAAATACCCTCCGGAACAAATACTGAAACCATCTTATCAGTATCTGTGAGGAATTGCCGAAAATGAAACATTTCTGTAAAATTTTACTGTCCGTGCTGCTCTGTGCGGCGCTGATATTCATGCCTGTCATGGCGGAGGAAGCCGAAACAAAACCGGAATCTTCCTATATCAAATGGCTTGACTTCGACGTGACTGCGCCCATGCTGCGGGAAGCGGCGGAACTGGATATTTTGTCCCACGGGGGCGGCGGTGAAGATGCGGTCGTGTGGTACGAGCTGCTGGCGCTGTATGCCGCGCGGTGCGGCGGAGTATTTTCGTCCTACAAAAAGGGAGACCTGAAAACGCTGTGTGAGACTGCCCCGGAACACGGCGGTGTGGATGCGTGGGGGCAGGGACTTGAAAACGCGAAAACGTACCGGTTCTACAAAGAGGGATACGCGGCGGTGCTGTCCGGGATGCTTGGGGAATACCGGGAATACCGTGATGGAGCATGGGTGGACTGCTACGGCGTGAAAGCGTATTCCCCGATTGCATCGGGATTTTCCTACACGCATTACGACGATTACGGCGCGAGCCGTTCCTACGGGTATCAGCGGCATCACGAGGGGCATGATATGCTCGGCGACGTCGGAACGCCCATCACGGCGGTGGAATCGGGCATTGTGGAAGCGTGCGGATGGAATCAGTATGGCGGCTGGCGCATCGGCATCCGTTCCTTTGACGGTCAGCGGTACTACTATTATGCGCATCTGCGGCGCGGACATCCGTACAACGATATGTATGAAGGAAAAATCGTCTCCGCGGGGGAAGTCATCGGGTATCTCGGCATGACCGGGTATTCCGCAAAAGAAGACGTCAACAACATCGACACGCCGCACCTGCATTTCGGCATGGAGCTGATCTTCGCGCCGGAGCAGAAGGATGCGGTCTGCCAGATCTGGATTGACTGTTATGCCCTGACACAGTTTCTGGACGGGTACCGGGCAAAGGTTTCTTATGACGAAGCATCCGGCGAATGGTACGCGGTGGGGCTGCACGACGACCCATCGCTGCCCGACTGACCGCGGTTTCTGCAGCTATCGGTCTGTGGAACGGCGGAACATCCGGGGCGTCATGCCTTTCTCCGTTTTGAACGTCTTGATAAAATACGACAAATCGTTGAAGCCGCAGGAATACGCGATGTCCGTCACGGACAGATCGGTTCCGAGCAGCTTGCGGCAGGCGCGTTCGATGCGGTAGCTGTTCACATACGCGAACGGGCTTTTTCCGGTCATCGTCTTGAAAAATGCGCAGAAATACTGCGGGGAAACGCCTGCGGCATCCGCCATTTCTTCCAATGTGATGGGTCGGTCGAACGCGCCGCGGATGAAGGAAAGCACGTTTTTGAGTTTCCGGACGTTCTTTTCATCGCGCGCGGAGCCGAAACGCATATCGAGCATCGTGCTGTACCGTGCATGGGACAGAATCCACCCGAACGCCCGGTAAATGCTTCCGACCACCTCGTACCGGTAGCCGGGTTCGCCCGCGTTGAGCGCATCAAAGGCACAGGAGAGGATGTCCCATAATTCCGCGTTTTCCGGCACAGTGTGCGGGTATGTTTCTTCCACGAACAGCGTGTTCGCGGTCAGACCGTCAAAAAAGTCGCATCCGGGCATCGAAAAGAAATGCGGCGAAAAGACGATGCACTCATATGCGCAGTCATGCGGGGCGGCACCGTGGACGACCTCGGAATTGACGTAAATGAGGTCTCCCGCCTCCGCACGGACGGCGCGGTTGTTCAGATTCAGGTCGAGCACCCCGCGCGTGATGCGGATGATCTCGTGTTCGGCGTGCCAGTGGTATGCCATTTCGTATTTCGGATGGGTGTGGTCGATCTGGTAGTAACCAATGGGAAAATCGGCGGTACCGTGCTGTTTCAGTTCATTGTAGCTCATAAAACACCACTATCTTAAAATAATTATACTTTTCTCTATTATACCACAAGTATTTTCTGCATTTCAAGGATATAATAATATTATTCAGAAAAAATTTTCATTTGACCGGACGAACAGCGGCCACCCCGCGTTTTCCGGCAGGAAAGGAACATATCAAATTATGGCAAACATAAGATTTGCGGGCGAATATCCGGTCATCGGCATCCGCCCGACCATCGACGGCAGACGCGGCCCCTTAAAGGTCAGAGAATCTCTGGAAGAACAGACCATGAGCATGGCGAACGCCGCAAAGAAACTTTTTGAAGAAAATCTCCGCTACTCCAACGGCGACCCGGTCAAGGTCATCATCTCCGACACGACCATCGGCCGCGCAGGCGAAGCGGCACAGTGCGCCGCACAGTTCAAGAAAGCCGGCGTTGACATCACACTGACCGTCACTCCGTGCTGGTGCTACGGCTCCGAAACGATGGACACCGACCCGATGACCATCAAGGGTGTCTGGGGCTTCAACGGCACCGAGCGTCCGGGTGCGGTCTATCTGGCATCCGTTCTCGCAACGCACGCGCAGAAGGGTCTGCCGGCATTCGGCATCTACGGCCACGACGTTCAGAATCTCGACGAGATCACCGACATCCCCGCCGATGTACAGGAAAAGCTGCTCCGCTTCGGCCGTGCGGCTGTTGCGGCGGCTACCATGCGCGGCAAGTCCTATCTGCAAATCGGTTCCATCTGTATGGGTATCGGCGGCTCCATCATCGACCCCGCATTCTTTGAAGAATATCTCGGTATGCGCGTGGAATCCGTTGACGAAGTGGAGATCATCCGCCGCATAACCGAGGGCATCTACGACAAGGCCGAATACGAAAAGGCACTGCCGTGGGTAAAGGAACACTGCAAGGAAGGCTGGGACAAGAACCCCGAATTCGTCAAGAAGACCGACGAGCAGAAGGAAGAATCCTGGCAGTTCCTCACCAAGATGTACATCATCATCAAGGATCTCATGTCCGGCAACAAGAACCTTCCCGAAGGATGCGAGGAAGAAATGGCAGGTCACAATGCCATCGCCGCAGGTTTCCAGGGTCAGCGTCAGTGGACGGACTTCTATCCAAACTGCGACTTCCCCGAAGCACTGCTCAACTCCTCCTTTGATTATGACGGCGCGCGCGAGCCGTACATTCTCGCAACCGAAAACGATACGCTCAACGGTGTCGGTATGCTGTTCATGAAGCTCCTCACCGGCCGTGCGCAGATGTTCTCCGACGTCCGCACCTACTGGTCTCCCGAAGCGTGTGAACGCGCATCCGGCTACAAGATCGAGGGCAAGGCTCTCGAAAACGGCGGCTTCATCCATCTCATCAACTCCGGCGCAACGGCACTCGATGCCTGCGGCGAGGTCAAGGATGAAAACGGCAACGCCGTGATGAAGCAGTGGTGGGATGTCACCGAGGATGACATCAACGTCATGTCCGCGGCGACTGAGTGGTGTGCGGCCGACAACGGCTATTTCCGCGGCGGCGGATTCTCCTCTCACTTCACCACCCGTGCGGAAATGCCCGCAACGATGATCCGTCTGAATCTCGTCAAGGGTCTCGGCCCGGTTCTCCAGATCGCTGAGGGCTGGACGGTTCAGCTGCCTGACGATGTTACCAATACCCTCATGATGCGTACCGACCCGACCTGGCCGTGTACCTGGTTCACGCCCAGATGCGACCACGTCACCGGCAGTGCGTTCAACACCGCATATGATGTCATGAACAACTGGGGTGCAAACCACGGCGCCATCTCCTACGGTCACATCGGTGCAGACTTAATCACCCTCTGCTCCATCCTCCGCATTCCGGTCTGTATGCACAACGTGCCCCAAGAAAAGATCTTCCGTCCCGCCGCATGGAACGCATTCGGCATGGACAAGGAGGGTCAGGACTACCGCGCGTGCGCGGCTTACGGCCCGATGTACAAGAACATCAGATAAGACGGGTTTTCCGGTTGTCGGATGAAAGATAGATAATTGATTCAGATGACACCTGCGGGGAATACCGCGGGTGTTTTGTTCTCTTTCCTGAAATTGCAAGCCACCACTTTACAAACAAAATCAACTTTTTTTGACAAATCCCCGTTTTTGTGGTATAATAAAATAAAATCACCACGGAAAAGAGGACAAATACAACATGAAATCCAAATCCATGACAGTGGACTTCACACGCGGAAACATTCCGGTACAGCTTTTTGCTTTTGCAACGCCGCTGTTTCTGTCGAGTCTGCTTCAGGTCGTTTACAACATGGTCGATATGATCGTCGTCGGGCGCGTGATGGGGCAGACGGGACTGTCTGCGGTCGCGGTCGGCGGGGATGTGTCGAACTTTATGACGTTTCTCGCGCTCGGCTTTACCAACGCGGGACAGGTCATCATCGCACGGTATCTCGGTGAGGGCAGACAGGACCGCATCGGCCGCTTCATCGCAACGATGTTCACCTCGCTCGGCGCGGCGGCGCTCCTTGTCAGTGCCGTCTGCATTCTGTTCCGGGAGCCGATTCTGCATCTGATGAACACGCCAGAAGAAGCGTTTTCCGAAGCGCTCGGATATTCCACCGTGTGCGCGGCGGGGCTCATCTTCATTTACGGCTACAACATCGTTTCCGCCGTTCTCCGCGGC
>JAFUPC010000062.1 GCA_017481495.1 Clostridia bacterium | reverse complement strand
GTTCGCGGCGAGAATCTCGTTTAACTTCTGCTTGGTGTTCAAAAGGTAGTCGGTATGGATCTTGATATCCGATGCCTGACCCTGCAGTCCGCCAAGCGGCTGGTGAATCATGATGGTACTGTTGGGAAGCGCGATACGCTTGCCCTTTGCACCGGAGGAAAGCAGGAACGCGCCCATACTTGCCGCCATGCCGATGCAAATGGTGGAAACGTCACACTTGATGAAGTTCATCGTATCGTAAATTGCCATGCCTGCGGTCACGGAACCGCCGGGGCTGTTGATATACAGGCTGATGTCCTTGTCGGGGTCCTGTGCTTCCAGGAACAGAAGCTGGGCGACCACGAGAGATGCGGTCTGGTCATTGACCTCATCGGCGAGAAAAATGATTCTGTCATTGAGCAGACGGGAGTAAATGTCATATGACCGCTCGCCGCGGCTGGTCTGCTCGACGACCATTGGGATGACTGCCATAATATGTTTCCTTTCTGTATTTTCATTATCAAAAATTCAAACGCGGGCGGCTGCATGATGCCCACCACCCGCGATGAATGTATCGGATTGACGCTTGTTTGTGAGAGGGAATCAGACCGTTTCTGCTTCGTCGGAAGCTGCTTCTTCCTTCTTTTCGACCATGACTGCGTTTTCTTTCAGAAGCTCGACAGCCTTGCGGACGGTAATGTCCTTGGCAACGGAATCGTCGTCAACGTACTTCTTGACTTCGTCTGCCCCCATGTTGTAAGCCTTTGCAAGCTTTTCGTACTCTTCCGCGATCTCCTCGTCGGATGCAGTGATGCCCTCAGCGGCAACGACACCCTCCAGTGCAAGGCGTGCCTTAACCTGGCGTTCTGCCATCGGCTTGAACTGCTCGCGCATACCGTCGAGATCAAGACCGGTGTACTGGAAGTAAGTCTTGAGGTCCATACCCTGCTGACGGAGACGGAAATCAAAGTCGCGGACCTGGTTCTCGACTTCGTTTTCGATCATGGGCGCTGGGATGTCTGCTTCCATGTTTTCAACGACCTTTGCGATGAGGGTCTCCTCAACAGCATTGTCGGCAACAGACTTGTTCTTTTCTTCCATTTTCGCCCGGAGATCTGCCTTGTATTCATCCAGCGTGTCAAATTCGGAAATATCCTTGACAAATTCGTCATCCAGCGCGGGAAGCTCGATTTCCTTGATCTCATGCAGCTTGCAAGCAAAAACAGCCGCCTTGCCTGCCAGCTCTGCTGCGTGGTAATCCTCCGGGAACGTGACGTTGACATCGAATGCTTCGTCCACGGACTTGCCGACGATCTGCTCCTCGAAGCCGGGGATGAACTGACCGGAGCCGAGCTTCAGGCTGTAGTTCTCGGATTTACCGCCGTCGAATGCGACACCGTCAACGGAACCGTCAAAGTCGAAGACAACGGTATCGCCCATCTGCGCAGCACGGTCGGTGACTTCAATCTCGCGGGAATTTCTCTCTCTCAGCTTTTCGATCTCTGCATCAATGTCAGCGTCGGAGACGGAAACATCGGTCTTCTCGACCTCGATGCCCTTATAATCCTTGACGGTGACTTCCGGCTTGACATAAACCTTTGCCAGCAGAACAACGCCGTTGTCGTCAATGGACTTGACGTCAAACTCGGGACGGCTGACGATGTCAACGAGACCGGATTCCTTGACAGCAGCTTCGTATGCTTCGGGGATGAGGTCGTTCAGCGCTTCTTCGTAGAACACGCCGGTGCCGTACATCTTTTCGATGATGGAACGAGGTGCCTTGCCCTTTCTGAAGCCGGGGACATTGATCTTGCCGACGTTTCTCTTGTAAACTGCGGAGCAAGCCTTGTCGAATACGGCCTTTTCTACGCCGATCTCCAGCTCGCGGACATTCTTTTCGGGGGTGGTTACATTGATTAAGCTCATTGCTTTGGGTCCTCCAGATTTTTTGTCAGTATCTATGATTTCATTTAATATAATCAAAAGATATAAATTCATTTAATTATACCCCAAGTCCGCCTGATTGTCAAGAGGTTTCGGGGATATTTGCATAAAATTCACAAAGAGTTTACGCTTTTTCGATTTTCAGCGGAACAAAGTTCAGAAAATCTCCGGCGATGTTATAGAAATCAATATCCATATACCGCCGCACAGCCGGCACGTCGTACACGCCGTGGATGTGGCCGAAATAGCACCGCGCAATACCGTACCGGTATAATTCCAGTATGATCTCATCGCAGATGTACCCTTTGAAATACGGCGGGAAGTGCAGAAATACCAGCATTTCGGGGGAAAAACCCTGTTCTGCCGCGACCGTCTCCCGTATCGCCCGTCCGGCATCGAGAGACGTCTTGATGCGCCCGACCTCACGCGCGATCAGCTTTTTCGTATCGACGTCGTTCTGCGTGATGACCTTTTTGTCCTCATTGTACCATCCGCGCGAGCCGCAGACGATGAAGTCCTCGCACCGCACGGCGGAATTGTGCAGAAACGACATCGTGGTGATGCCGTTTGCCGAGAAGAACGCATTCATCTTCGTCACGGTGTCCCACCAATAATCGTGGTTGCCCTTGAGCAGTATCTTCTTTCCGGGCAAATCGTCCACAAAGTGAAAGTCGGGCAGTGCTTCTTCCAGATTGATGCCCCAGGAAAGATCTCCCGGAATGATGACGGTATCCGTATCGGCAACGGCGGCAAGCCAGTTTTCGCGGATCTTCTCCGTGTGGTTTTTCCACCGCGCGCCGAATTTGTCCATCGGTTTGTTCGTTCCGAGGGACAGATGGAGATCGGCCATGACAAAAACGGACATAGATTTTTGCGTTCCTTTCAAAAAATTTGTATAAATGCGTGATACGCGGGACAGACTGTATCTGCGGCACCGAATGGCATCCGCATTCTGATACAGAAAGGTGAAAATACCATGGGTCTTTTCAATTCCACCGAAACCGGCAATATGCCGAAAAACACCGACGGCAAGCACATCAAGGGCATTTCCTGCGACGTCCGCAACTGCGTCTATCACGACGGCGACTGCTACTGCACCGCCGAAAAGATCGCAGTCGGCCCCAGCTATGCGACCTCCTGCACCGACACGGTCTGCGCAACGTTCAAGCAGAAGAATATGTAAGTGACCGCAGAGTCAAGGAAAAGCCGTCCGGAATCGGGCGGTTTTTTCCGTTTTTTTAATCCGCCAGCGTTTTCGCAAGCATTTCCGCGGGGTCAATGATCTCCGTGAAGCGCACGGTCTTCGTTTTCAGGGAAGCGAGCGGTGCGGGAATCTCCGTGCCGGTCACGCGGGACAGCTCCTCCAGCGCTTCAAATTCGTCGGCGGGGGCATTTCCGGTAAGCGAACGCAGGACATTCGATGCGAACTTGTACGGGCTTGCCGTGGAATCGACGATCATCTTTGTGGTATCGCCGGTTTCGGCAATGTACTGCTGTGCGGCGGACAGTCCTACAGCGGTGTGCGTATCAATGAGATACTGCGCATTTTCAAACGTCTCGCGGATGACGCGCACGGTGTTCTCCTCATCGCAGAAATAGCCGGTAAAATCCGCATCAATGGAGGCTTTTGCTTCGGGTGTGATCTCGTACCGTCCGCACTTGGAAAGCGACTGCATATACGCCGCGGTTTCCGCTGTGCCGGTTTTTAAGTACAGAAGCCGTTCCAGGTTGGAGGAGATGAGGATGTCCATCGACGGCGACATTGTGGTATAGAAATCGCGGTTGCGGTCGTAGACACCGGTCGCAAGGAAATCGGTTAAGATGTTGTTTTTGTTGGATGCACAGAGGAACCGCTTGACCGGCAGACCCATCTGCTTTGCGATATAACCAGCGAAGATGTTGCCGAAGTTGCCGGTCGGCACGGAAACGTTGATCTCCTCGCCCGCTTTGATCTCCCCGGATGCGAGCAGATCACAGTATGCGGAGAAATAATACGCCACCTGCGGTACCAGTCTGCCCCAGTTGATGGAATTGGCGGAGGACAGGAAGATGCCCTTTTCGTTCAGTGCATCTGCCGCCGCGGGATCGGAGAAGATCTTCTTGACCCCGGTCTGTGCATCGTCGAAGTTGCCGCGGATGGCGCAGACACGGACGTTTCCGCCCTCCTGCGTTGCCATCTGGAGCTTCTGCATTTTCGACACGCCGTCCACGGGGTAGTAGACCATGATCTTTACCTGATCGATGTCCCGGTAGCCCTCGAGAGCCGCCTTGCCGGTATCGCCGGAGGTTGCGACGAGAATGAGCGCGGTGCGTTCCTCGCCCGTGATGCGCAGAGCGCCGGACAGAAGCTTCGGCATGATCTGCAGTGCCATGTCCTTGAACGCGCAGGTCGGACCGTGCCACAGCTCCATGACGTGGACTGTATCGTTCAGTTTATGAAGCGGTGCCGCGCCGCCGGGGAAACGCGCATCGGCATACGCCGCCTCGCAGTACGCGCAGAGCTCGTCCGCCGGGTAATCGTCAAGGAATTTGCCTAAAATTGCCGCCGCGCGCGCGGGGTAAGATTCCCGGCTCAATGCGACGATCTCGTCCATCGTTACGGTCGGAATCGTTTCCGGCATGAACAGACCGCCGTCATGTGCCAGTCCCTGTTTGATGGCATCCGCGCTGTGAAGATTGTCTTTTGCGGTTGTACCGCCTCTTGTGCTGATATAGTTCATAATTGGGTTCTCCATTGGGGTAATTGGTAATGTTGGATGAAGTATATTTTTATTATGTCTGTAGGGGCGCCCATTAGGCGTCCGTTCCTGACGGTGATATCATATCGTCGGTGATTTTCCGGAACATTCCGACACCATCATTTTTACGGCGGACGCCCAATGGGCGTCCCTACAGAATCATCGGTTTGTCTTCTGTACAGAATCAACGATTTGCCGCAAAAACGCCGCGCTCACAACACCCTCTCAAAAAATGCCATCGCATTTCCCGAGAAAATATCGGCAATCAAACGCTCGGAAAATCCGCGTTTTGCCATTTCTTCATAATAAAGTCCCATGTCGCCGACACCGGTCATGGGGACGGGCATATCGCCGATGCCGTCAAGGTCGCCGCCGAAGCATACAGTATGCTCCCCGCCAAGCGACAGGTAATGTTCGATATGGTCGACTACCGTGGACACGGTGACGTTCTCCCCACCGAGATGCGGGGTGCAGAACGACACACCGACAAGACCGCCCGAGTGCATGATCATCCGGAACTGCTCATCGGTCAGATTGCGGGTATGTTCCCACACAGCGGCACTGTTGGAATGCGTTGCCATAAATGGCACACCGGCATCGTCGCAGTATGCGGCGGTCTGATAGAAAATTTCCTTGGATGCGTGGGAAACGTCGGGAACGATGCCAAGTTCCAGCATCCGTTTCAGAACGGAAATGCCGAACGGTGACAGCCCGCCGCCGACATCGTGCGCACCGCCCATGCACGTTTCCCCGCCCCAGACAAGGGTGAGGAACCGCACGCCGCGTGCGTAGCATTCGTCAAGCCGGGACAAATCGCCGCCGAGCAGCTTTCCACCCTCCACGGCAAGAATGAAAGAGCGCAGTCCACGCGCACGGACAAATGCAAGGTCTTCCTTTGTGCGGCACTGCATGATCTCCGGGTGGGAGGAAAGGAGCGTCTGTGCATAGTCCGTTGTGTCAAGGAACTGCCGCCAGCATTCCTCATCGGACAGGCTCGCTGTGGAGTAGACCGCCATGACCTGCGTATAATACGTAAAATCCGCCGTCCGGTCAAAGGAAATATGATGGCGGTCGTTGTTGAAATCCGTTTTTTCGCCGCGCATACACAGAAGTGTGTCGCAGTGCGTGTCGCATAATCCAAACGGGAATTTACTCATAGGAATTCCTCCCTTTCACCTGTACAAATGCGCCTTTGATATAATTGATATCAAGCACCGTGGGCGGGCTGTCCTTGGACAGAAAGATCTCCGCGACGTCAAAGCGGATGGCTTTGTTGGTCGGATGCGCATTCAGATACGCCCGCGCCGCCGAGATGATGCGTTTCTGTTTGTCCCAGGTCACGGCGGCGGCAGGACGACCGTAATGGAGGGAAGCTTCCGAAACATAACGCGATTTGACCTCGACAAACAATATCCGCACTTCGTTTTCGGCGATGATGTCGATCTCCCCGCCGTTGCGGGCGATAAAGTTACGTGCAGCGATCGTGCATTTATGGTCGATGAGATATTGTGCGGCGGTCTCCTCGCCGATGTCACCGCGCGCCCGCATATTACCGGGTTCAAAACCGTTCATCACTCACTCGCCGTCCTCGTAAAGAAATTTGAGAAAGGTTCTGCGGTGTTCGGGACACGGCCCGTATTTCCGCACGTTGTCCATATGCTCCCGCGTGGAGTAGCCTTTGTGCTTTGCAAAACCATATACGGGATATGCGGCATCCAGCACAAGACACATTCTGTCCCGCGTGACCTTGGCAAGAATGGATGCCGCCGCGATGGAAGGCGATTTCGCATCACCGCCAATGACGGTTTGGGTCGGAATAGAGAAGCCGCGGGAGACATTGCCGTCAATCAGCGCAAAGTCTGCGCCGGCGTAGTCTGCGCCTGCATAATCTGCACCCGCGTAGTCTGTGCCGTTCCGCTGTGTTCCGCCGACTGCCAGAATACAGTCCGGCAGAGCATCTCCCGCACCCGCTCCCTCCGCCGACAGCGCATCCACCGCGCGGCGCATGGCGAGCATGGAGGCATTCAGGATATTGAGCGTGTCGATCTCCTCCACAGTCGCTTTTGCGATCGCATAAGCAAGTGCTTTTTCACAAATGACATCATACAGCGCATCCCGCTTTTTCGGGGAAAGCTTTTTGGAATCGTTCAGACCCGGGATGCAAAGATCCCGCGGCAGAATGACCGCCGCGGCAACAACCGGGCCGGCAAGAGGGCCGCGTCCCGCTTCGTCACAGCCGCAGACCGCACAGAAGCCCTCGCTGTAAACCGCATTTTCGATGTCCCACGACAACGGCGGCTGTTCTGTTTTCGTCCGTGCCATATCAGGAATTCTCTCCGGGTGCGGCGGACGGTTTCTTTTCCTTATATAACGGGCGTTCCAGCGTGATGCGGCCGATTTTTGCCTGACGGAATTCATCGACCAGCGCACGCGCACAGCGTTCCGTGTTGACAACGCCGCCCGCCATGAGGAAGCCGCGTTTTTTGCCGATCACCTGGAATAAATCCCAATCATCAAGATCATCATACTGCGAAAGATCGCCGAGCTTGTAGCGTTCCGCGAGCAGTTCCGGATACAGGGTGCGCAGACGGCCGACCAGCGCATAAGCGATGCGCTCCAGATCCATGATGTCGTCCTTGATGGCGCCTGTGATGGCAAGGTTTTCGCCGACTGTCTGGTCTTCAAATTTCGGCCAGAGCACACCCGGCATATCGAGCAGATCGAGACCGACCTGCGTCGTGACCCACTGCTTGTTCAGCGTGACACCGGGACGATTTTCGACCTTGGCAGACTTGCCGCCGGAAATTTTATTGATGAGCGACGATTTGCCGACGTTCGGGATACCGACGATCATCGCTTTCAGTGTGCGCCCGGTCATGCCCTTGGCATCGTAGCGCGCCCGCTTTTCGGCAAGCATTTCATCGACCGCGGCGGAAAGGCGATCCATGCCGAAGCCCGTCACGCAGTCGGTAAATACGGCACGGCGGCCGCAGCTTTTGTAGTATTCCATCCACTCCTGCCCCGCGCGCGGGTCGGCAAGAGAGGATTTTGACAGAATGGTCAGAACCGGCTTCTGTCCGACCAGACGCCGAAGCTCCGGATTTTTGGAGCTGTACGGAATCCGGGCGTCCAGAACCTCGATGACGATGTCCACCTGCGGCAGATTTTCCTGAATCAGCCGTCTGGTTTTCGCCATATGGCCAGGGAACCATTGAATAATATCGGATGGCATTGTTGTTTCTCCTTAATCGACAGGCCCGATTTTCGTCAGCGGCATAATACGGAACAGGACCCGTCCGAGTACATACCGGGTATCGACCTGACCGATGAGCGCACTGCGGCTGTCGGTGGAATGGTTGCGGTTATCGCCCATGACAAAGATCTTTCCCTCTTCCACTGTCAGCGGAAACGAAAAATCGGAGCCGTCCATGTAACCGAGCATATAATTGACATAATCTTCTTCCAGTGCCACACCATCCACCATGACCGTCCATGTTGCAAAATCAATATCGACAGTCTGCCCCTCGGTCGCAATAACACGCTTGACGATGGCTTCGTTGTCAAGAATTGTGTTGGACTGGAACACGATGACGTCGCCTGGCTCCGGCTCGTAGAAGAGGTCGGAGACCAGCAGAACTTCTCCATGGAACAATGTCTGCTCCATCGACGGGCCGTTGACAACGGCGATCCGCAGAAGGAACGTGAACAGGACGATGACGACAGCGACCGCGTAGCCGAACAGCTCGACCCATTCAAACAGTTCGCGCCGCATATCCATTTTTTCTTTCGGTTTTTCTCCGTCACCGGTGTCCCCGGCGGAACCTGCGTCAGAAGCTGGTTCCGGTGTTTCCGGCGCATTCAACGGATTTTCAAAATCGTGGACGACCTCGGGCTCACCGGAGGTTCCCCCGGATTCTGCGGGTCTCGTTTCGTTTCCGTTTGCCATCATGCGTTCCTTTCTATCATATGCGCAAGCAGGTCATAACCATGTGCAAGATATTCGTTTTTCGCGGCGGCGGTGGCTTCCGTGAAGGTATCGGTGCCATCGCAGACCACACCCTTTTTCCAGATGAGGAACGGCACGGGGTCGATGGTATGGGTTCGGCGGACGATGGGGGTCGGATGGTCGGGAAGAACCATCACGGCAAAGTCTTCGCCGCTTTCCATGAGATAGTTGTAGACCGGTGTCAGAATCAGGCGGTCGATCTTTTCAATGCAGAGCACCTTGTTGTCGGTTTCCGCGCGGTGACCGCATTCGTCGGGTCCCTCCACATGGATGTAGACAAAATCGTATCCGTCCCGGAACGCCCCGATGGCGGCTTCCGCTTTGCCCGTATAATTGGTGTGGACATTTCCGGTCGCGCCCTCCACGTCAATGGAATGCATTCCGGCGCAGATGCCGATGCCCTTGATTAAGTCAACGGCGGAAATGACCGCGCCCCGCAGTCCCCATTTTTCATTGAAACAGGGCAGCTGCGGCTTCTTTCCGGGGCTCCACAGCCAGATGGAGTTTGCGGGCTTCAGACCGCGTGCGCGGCGCGCTTCGTTGACGGGGTGATGATTTAAGATGTCATAACTGCGGCGCATCAGGTCGAGATACGGTGCACCCGCTTCTCCCGCGGGCAGATACGCACCGATGCGCTCCCCGAGATGGTCATGCGGGCGCTCAAAATTGTAGTCGGAGGGAATGTTGTTCCAGATGAGACAGTGCCGGTAGGAAATACCAGTGTGGAAATGACGGTTTTCGTCCCCGAGTGCTTCATCCACGGCACGGATGAGCTCGTCCGCTTCCTCCGTCGTGATCTCGTCGGCGGAGTGGTCAAGGATAATCTTGTCTTCGTACCGTTCTTCTTCGGACAGCGTGACAACGTTGCACCGGATGGCGGTGTCGTCGGGCGACATGGTCAGTCCCATGCTCATCGCTTCCAGCGGGGAACGTCCCTTGGAATAGACCTTCGGGTCGTAGGAAAGCACCGCAAGATTCGCCGTATCGCTTTCCGGCACCATGCCCAGAGGCACATTGGAGACCGTACCGACATACGCGGTCTTTGCAAGCAGATCCATCATGGGCTTGTCCGCCGCTTCCATCGGCGTTTTCCCACCCAGCGCATCAATCGGCAGATCAGCCATGCCGTCCGCCAGAACTACCAGATATTTCATATATGTTGATTCCTTTCCTCATACTGAGGGATATTTTTTTGATATAGCAGATTTAACTCTGATACTATATTATACCATATTATTGAGCGCGGGGCAAGGTTTTTCTGTAAATTTTTTTGGGACGGATAATAATTTCAGAATTTTTTCCTGTTTCCGGCAGAATTCTCTGATTTTTCCTCATGTTAAAAAAAAATTCACACCCCATTCATTCCCATATCATCATCATCCGCTATAATGTTAATTATGAACATAGTTAAGATTCTGTCAATGTTAATAATTTAACAGACTCGCATAAAACGGAAACATTTTCCCCTTATCCGACATCTGACTGTGTCCGAAAACCAACATGGAGGTAACAAACAATGGCAACAAAAATTCTGGTCATCGACGATGATCCCAACATCTGTGAAATGGTGCGCGTTTATCTGGAAAATGAAGGCTACGAGGTCAAGACCGCGAACGACGGCAACGATGGCGTTGCGTACTTCAAGATGTATGAGCCGGATCTGGTTCTGCTTGACATCATGATGCCCCGCAAGGACGGCTGGCAGGTCTGCCGGGAGATCCGCGAGATCTCGGGTAAGCCCATCATCATGGTCACGGCAAAGGGCGAAGTCTTTGACAAGGTGCTTGGCTTTGAGCTGGGTGCCGACGACTTCATGGTGAAACCGCTTGAAATGAAGGAGCTTTCCGTCCGTGTCAAGGCAATGCTGCGCCGCTGTGCAACGCACGACAGCACCGCGGATGAGGAGACCGTCAAGTTTGACAACATTGAAATTTCCCGTCTGAAATATGAACTGAAAATCAAGGGCAAGTCCGTGGACATCCCCCCGAAAGAGCTGGAACTGCTGTACTTCCTTGCATCCAACTACAACCGCGTTTTCACGCGCGATCAGCTGCTCGACAAGGTCTGGGGCTTTGATTATCTCGGCGACTCCCGTACCGTGGATGTCCACGTCAAGCGTCTGCGCGAAAAGCTGGAAGGCGTCAGCGACAAGTGGGTTCTGAAAACCGTCTGGGGCGTCGGCTACAAGTTTGAACTGCTTCAGTAACACACGGGCATACACGCAATGCTGAAAAGCGTTTTTTCCAAATATCTGGTCACGTTCCTTGTCATCATCGTCATCAGCTTCTTTGTGCTGTCGGGTGTCGTCTGCTCGATGGTATCCGGCTATTCCGCAAGTGCCAAAGAAGAAGCCGTCGTCTCCGGCGCAGGATACGTGACGGACTTCCTTGCGGAAAATTACAACGAAAGCTACTCCGGTTCTTTTTCGCAGTATGTCTATCTGCACCGAGATATGCTTGGCGGCGCGCTGGAGCTTGCCTCCTCCGATGATGCGGAGCATCTGGTGCTCGTCACCGACGAAGAGGGGATCATCCTGCTTTCCGGAACCGGCGATGCAAAATACGTCAGCACCGCGCTCGACCGGGAAGCCCTGTTATCTATGGCCGAAGATCCAGCCGCCATCACACTGACCGACTTATCCGGTCTTCTGGATGCGAAATACATGGTCTGTGTCTCCCCGATTGCAGGCAGTACGGGCGATACGGTCGGATACGTTCTCTACTGCTCGTCCTCCTCTGGTATTTCTGGTCTTGTAGAGACGATGCTGAAAACCATCCTCATCTCCTGTATGTGGGTCATGACCGCGGCGATGATCGCCGTCTACCTCATCAGCGAGAAGATTTCCAGCCCTCTGAAAGAAATGAGCCGCGCGGCAAAGCAGTATGCCTCCGGACAGTTTGACGTGCGCGTTCCGGTCAAAGGCTCGGACGAGGTGGCGGAGCTTGCGATGGCGTTCAACAACATGGCAAATTCCCTTGCCACGGTGGAAGATCAGCGGCGTTCGTTCCTTGCCAACGTCTCCCACGACCTACGCACGCCGATGACAACGATTGCAGGCTTCATCGACGGCATTCTCGACGGAGCGATCCCGCCGGAAAAACAGCCGTATTATCTGGAACTCATCGCAAGCGAAGTGCGCAGACTGTCCCGTCTCGTCGCTTCCCTGCTCGATATTTCGCGCATCCAGGCGGGTGACCGCAAGTTCACCAAGACCGCCTTTGACATCTGCGAAATGGCGCGGCAGATCCTCATCTCGTTTGAACAGCGCATTGATGAGAAGAAGCTGAACATCGAGTTTGAATGCGACCGCGACAACATGACCGTCTACGCCGACCGCGATGCCATCCATCAGGTGCTTTACAACATCTGCGACAACGCGGTCAAATTCTCCACCCCCGGCGGCACCTACCGCATCAACATCACCGCCAAAGACAAGAAGACGTTCGTTTCCGTCTGGAACGAGGGTCAGGGCATCCCGGAGGACGAGCTTCCGTATGTCTTTGACCGGTTTTACAAAAGCGACAAGAGCCGAGGACTGGACAAGACCGGTGTCGGTCTGGGTCTTTACATCACAAAAACCATCATCGACGCCCACGGCGAAGAAATCTGGGTCAAGAGCGTTTACGGGGAATACTGTGAATTTGTCTTTACCCTGCAAAGCGTCGTGAGCAAATAAATAAGGACATACCTATGCAGGAACACACCATCCCGTCTCCCGCCGGAATCCCCGTCCGCCGCGCCGCCCGAAAAGAAGCGTTGACGCAGCAGAACATCGAAGCAGACATTCTTGCCTGTCTTGACCGCAGAAAAGACGTTCTTGACCTGGAATTTTCCGAAGCAGCCGGAATGCTTCTGTATCCGCTTGCTTTCGCCGTTGTGCTCTCCGGCTTTGTCCGGGGCATTTTCGGTGTCATTCTCATTCTCCCCACCGTCTTGTATTTTCTGTATATCCTGCGGCGTTACCTTCTCCGGTCAAAGAATCTGAAAGCGGCGCGTGAGCGGCTTCTGCGCGGAGAATACACGGTCACAGAGGAACCCTTTTCCCATTTTCATGAGGAACGCATCTATGAGCCGCATCGCATTTCGGGACGGCATACCGCCCGATACCGGGATGCCGCATATCTCTGCTTTCCCGGTGGACGGTGGCGCATACCGGAGCGCTGCTATGACTGGAGCAAGGAATACCCGATGGGGGTGCAGTCGCTGAGAACCACAACGTCGCCCGGTGATGCGTTTTATATCGTCAGCGACAATGCTGTCGCTGACACCGACAGCGGCACGGAGAAAATTCTCTGTGCCTACAACAAACGGTATTTTATTTATTCCGATTCCCAAAGAGTATAAAAGGAAACAGTTATGCCTATCATCACCATCATCGGCGCGGGCATGATGGGTTCGGCACTTGCGTTTCCGGCGCGGGAGAACGGCAACACCGTCCGTCTCGTCGGAACACCGCTGGACCGCGACATCATTAAAACGTGCCAAAGCACCAACCGTCACCCCAAGTTTACAAAGGATTTCCCCGCGGGTGTGGAATATTATCAGATTGAAGACCGGAAACAGGCGATTGAAAACGCCGACCTTATCATCGGCGGCGTTTCGTCGTTCGGCGTGGACTGGTTTTCCGACGTCATTCTGCCGGAAATTCCGGAATACATTCCCGTTCTGACCGTCACAAAAGGACTTCTTGACACCGACGACGGGAAACTGCTCTGCTATCCCGAGGTCTGGGAAAAGCGCCTTGCGGCGCGCGGGCGGCATCTGTCCTTAAACGCCATCGGCGGCCCGTGTACCAGCTATGAGCTTGTCGCACACGACCAGACCGAGGTGACGTTCTGCGGTCACGATATGGAAATTCTGCGCCGGCTGAAAGCCATGATGAAGACAGACTATTATCACATCAGCCTGTCCACGGACGTGGTCGGCATCGAATCCGCCGTTGCCCTCAAAAACGGCTACGCGCTCGGCATTGCCCTGACCATCGGTCTGAACCAGCGTGCATTCGGTGTGGATTCGGAACTCCATTTCAACTCGCAGGCGGCGGTCTTCGGACAGAGCGTGCGCGAAATGGCGAAGCTTCTCTCCATGCAGGGCGCGGGTACGCTTGACAATCTCTGTGTCGGCGCAGGCGACCTGTACGTCACCGTCTACGGCGGCAGAACCCGGCTGGTCGGTATCCTGCTCGGCCGGGGCTACACCATCGACGAAGCCAAAGCAGAGCTGAACGGCGTGACGCTCGAATCCCTCGTTGTCGCGGAACGTGTCGCGCGCGCAGTCAAACGCCGTGCGGCGGCGGGAACACTTGACGCAGGAGAATTCCCCCTGCTTCTCCACATCGACGAAATTCTGACCGAAAAGAAGCCGGTCGACATTCCGTGGGAATCGTTTACGATTCCTGGGGACGCATTTGCGAAAGAAGTCTGACGAATGATCCTTGCCCTCCCTTACGTGTAAAGTCTTTTGCGCGGTGGGAGGGTGATTTTTGGAATTTCGAGGAAGAAGCGGCGGGAGGATTGTCGTCTTAACAAGTAGGAATTATCACCGCTTCGCGTGTCCCCAGAAGGGAAGGTTTTGCGTGTGAACCTTTTCGCTTACATCCTTGCCAAAGTAAAGTTTAATTGTTACACCGTATTATGGACAAAATGGAAGATGTCTTTCTTCCGTTGACAACATTCCATCCCACCGCCATTCGGAATCTTATTTATACAAAATTTACCCGAACTTCATAAAAGCACAACACGGTATTTACGATTTGTTAAAAAAAATCTGGTATCATATTATACAGAACAACGAAAAACAGCAGGAACACAACACGTTCCGGGAAAGGAGTACCCGCATATGAAGCCAAACGGTGACAACCGGCGCGAGAGCAGCTGGGGAGGATTCCAGTACCGCTGGAATTATGACGAATACCAAAAATCTCTTCAGCGCAAGCGAAAGAAAAACGCCGCGCATGGAATGCGGGCATTCTGTCTGACGACCGTGTTCGTCCTGCTTCTCTGTTTTGCATCGCTGATGGTCGTCATGACGGCGGCACTTGTCCGCGGCGCCGCAAATGCGGTCGGTGACAAGACCACACAGACCCAGCCGAACGGCGATTGGTCACTTCCGCAGGAGACCGGGGCGGATACCGGAACGCGCTCCGACACCGACGGCCGACAGAACACAGCGCTCACCGCCGCGGACGATGTGTTTTTGGGCGACATTGCCGAAACCGCCGTCACAGACACCGCGGGCAATCTTTCTTTTATTGAATCCCCGACAGGCGAGGATGCCGCGGAGAACGTGCTTGCGCCGAGTGTCCTTTCCACGATGACCGTCAATGAAATCGCGGCGGCGTGTACAAAGTCCACCGTCACGGTTCATTGTAAAAATTCCGAGATCGAAGCGGTCGGTTCCGGATTCTTCCTTTCCTCCGACGGTTATTTTGTCACCAATTATCACGTCATCCGCAAATTCTCGGCATACGAAGCGGTTCTCTCGGACGGCACAGCATACGTGGCAGAGCTGATCGGCTCCGCGCCGGAGCGTGACATCGCGCTTCTGAAAATCGATGTAACGGATGCACCGGCAGTCACGGTCGGTTCTTCCGATGCGCTTGTCATCGGCGATGAGGTCGTTGCCATCGGCACACCCGGCTCGATGGAATTTGCCGGAACGGTGACATGGGGCAATGTTTCGGGTCTCAACCGTGAGGTTCCCGTCACCGACGAAGAAGAAAACATTCTCGGCTATATGAACATGATCCAGATCTCCGCCGTCATCAATCCAGGAAACTCCGGCGGCCCCCTGTTCAACGTGCGCGGTGAGGTCATCGGTATCAATACAATGAAGTTCACCGGCGACGGCTTTGAGGGCATGGGCTTCTCCATTCCGATGGATGTGGTCATTGAAACGCTGACCGGCTGGATAGAAGCGCATCGCGCCGAACACGCCCCCGAAACGGATTCCGATATGCTTGGCACCGATACAGATGCCGGGGAGACCGTTGTCCCGGACACCATTCCGCCAGAACCGGAACCGAAGATTCCTGCTTCGCTCGGCATCCGCTGTGAAGCGGTCACAGAGGAAGAAGCGGCGCTGTACCGTGTCCCGCGCGGCGTACTCATCCGCTTTGTGGAACCGGACTCCGATGCGGAGGTCTGCGGTCTGAAAAGCGGCGACATCATCCTTTCCTCCGACGGGGTCACGCTCAATTCGCTGGAAGCATTTGATGCTTTTGCATCCGGTCTGTATGCCGGCGACACCCACGTCCTCCGCGTATTCCGCGGCGGCGAAGAACGCGAGATCAACGTGATAATGACAGCGCCTGCCGATACACAAGCGATCGTGGAGACGGAGACGGAAGCGGAGACCGCAGCGCTCGTTCCGGCGTATGAGGCGAAGATGGCGGCATAAGGGTGTACGACCCCATTGTCACAATTTCACCGTACGGATCAACGCTACGCGGTGATATACCTCATCCACCGTTGGGTCCCTGCCCAACGGTCCCCAGAAGATGCAAAGCATCTTCGGAAGAAGCTTCGCTTCTTCGCCCCTTAATCCCCAAGGGGAAAGTTTGTCGTGCGAACCGTTCTGCCCATATCCTTGCCAAAGCTCGGCACTTCTCCAAATGCAAAGAAAAATTCACAAATTGTTTTCCGGCTCTCTTTCTTGAAAAATTCTTTGAAATGTGGTATAATATATGTATAACCAAAGAAAGAGGTATGCAATGGAAACAACGGAAACCCTCAGAAAGAAAATACAGTTCTTCTACGACAATCACGTCCCGCTTCATATGGATGTCTCGCTGACGCACCCAAAAATCGAGGTTGTGAATGCCGAGGTCATCATCAAGGATGTATACCCCTACATCTTCCGTGTGGAAACCGCACCGAGGGCATCCACGCCCGCTGTGGACGAAGCCGCACCGCAGTGCTACACGCTCCAGTATGCCGACATCATGACCGGACATATCCGCATCGCAGAGTTGGAGATGCTCCGCCGTGCATTGGCTCGCCGCCGCGCGCAGAAACAGGCACAGATCTCATAAACGAAACCGAATTCAAAACCCCCTTTCCGTTTTCCGGTCATCCCGGCGGAAAGGGGGTTCCTGTTTTACGGTATATTTACCGGGACGTCATTCTCCGGCGGCAGCTGCGGATGTCTGTGCCTCATAAATGTACGGCGTGTACTGCATTTCCAGCACCGTTCGGTTCACAAGGTCGTAGAGATAATACCCGTAGGCTTCCTGGAAAAATCCGTCGACCGGTGCCACGGCGACCATACCGGACAGCTGCATTTTCACAGTATCAATGGACACACCGTCCGAGGAAATCCATTCCTCCACGACCGTGCAGAAGCGGTAGAACGTCGTCGTATCCGCGTACTCCGGCACCTGCTCCGCGATGATCTGCTTTTCAATTTCCTCATACGGCATTCGGATCACTTCCCCGGTTTCAAGCGCATACACGTCCGTGATCGCAAACATCACCGGATCAACATTTGTCACCGCACAGTACCGGGCATCCGGCGACCAGGAGACCTCGGGATTCGTATAATAGTCGTTCGCCGTCATAATGACCTCTCCAGTCTCCGCCGACAGAACAGATGCCTGATCGTATCGAACCGCGTATATGGCGCGATAGGTCGACCAGCAGAACGAACCGACACGCAGGCGCAGGGTATATGTTCCGTCCGGTGACGGGAAGAAGCAGTCGTATGTTTCGGGCGCGATCGCATAGATCAGTATCTTCGCAAGCAATCCGCGCGTGATGGTCGCAAACGATGCGGGGGACTGTGCGATGGGGGTCAGATACGGCAGTGCCGCATCGCCCAGCGCGACGATTGCCGCAAATGCTTCCGGCTGTGCGGCGATCAGCTCCGCTTCCCCGAAATAATAATTTTCTTCATCCTCCACCGTATCCGAAAGGACAGCAAAGTTTTCCTCAAAAATGCGCTTGACCTCCGCCTCGGACAGCGGCTTCTCCGCGGTTTTCGTTTCCGGCAAGGTATAGCCCCACTTTGTCATCGTACCCGTTCCGAGATCATAGACATACCAGCCAAGTGCGCTTTGGTTGTAATACGACACACCGACACGCACCTCGGCTTCCACTTGAATCTGCGACGTCGTGAGCCACGCAAAGGAGTAGAGACTGCACGAATACAGTTCGTGCGTTCCGCCGGTCTCCCGGTGGATGATGTTCAGAAATTCCGTGCGCGGAAGCTCGGTGACATCCTTTTCCGTCACGTCAAACACGAGAACCGTTCCACCGTCCTCCGATTCCGGCAGAACCGCAAGATACCGGTCATCCGCCGACCATTTCAGCGTATATCCGGTGCAGTCCGCGGCGGCGGAAAGAACCGTTTCCCCGGTCGCGGCATCCTCGACCGAAAGAACGTCGTAGACGGTTCGCTCGTCCCGCATATAATTTTCATAAAAGGTCACGGGGGATGCGCGGAAGCAATATTTTCCGTCCGGCGACAGCGCGGTGCCCTCGTACAGTTCCGGCGCGATCCGGTACGCGGCATGGCGCGCGGCGGCACGGCGTATACACGCAGTCAAGTCCATGTCCTCCCCGTCAGCCTCCGCCAATTCCGTCAGATACGGCAGCGCATCCCGCCCGAGCGCGGTCAGCGCGGCAAAGGTCTCCTCGTTTTTCTCAAGCATATATTGCTCGGAAACAGAGAAGTTTTCCGTAATCGCGGCAAGATAGCCGTCGATTTTTGCTTTGGTCGCATCGTCGGTCACAGAGGTCTCCACCGACGGAGTGTCCGTCAACGGCGGGATTTCCGTCACGGGATCCTGCGTATCGGCGGGATCGGTCTCCGTTACGGTCGGGGCGGTCGTTTCCGTCGTACTCTCATGGGTATCTTCCGGAATTTCCCCGTTTTTGTCATGAGCAGTGTCCGCGGGGGGCGTTGTTTCCGCGGCGGATGTAAATTCCGCGTCGGACGTTGTGTCGGTGGCGGACATTGTACCTGTGTCCGTATCGGACGCGGTACCCGTATCGGATGCGCTGTCCGTGGAAGACACGGTTTCCGTGCCCCTGCAGGCACAGAGCAGCATGGCGAGCGCCAGCACAAGGGACAGGTGTCGTGTGAGATGGGATACTGTGCGGATCTTCATGTTGTGGTTCTCCTTTGGGGATTGGCATCATGATGCCGGATTCCGTGTGAAATACCGTCCGCACCGTGTCATCCGGGCGGCGCGGACATCTCTTACCATAATTAGACGGAGAAAACCCGATTTTGTTCCATAAAAAGGGAAAATAATTCCGGATTTTTTCAGAAAACCACCCGCAGATCCCGCTCCTGATATTTTTTCATCGTCCCCGCATCCAGTCCGCTGTCGGTGATGTAGGTGTAATCCGTCCGCATTTCGTCGAGCTTGAGCAGTGCTTTCTTTTCAAATTTCGTGGAATCGGCAAGAATGAAAATGTGATCGGCGATCGCCGCCATTTTCTTCTGTACGGGATAAAATTCCTGCTGATAATCGCAGATGCCGGATTCCAGCGAGATGCCAGTCGGGAAAATGAACGCTTTCTGCAAATGCAGACGGTCGTAGGTCTCGACGGTCAGAGGGCCGTAAAACGCATTTTCCTCCGCCATGAAGTGCCCGCCGCACAAAATCACCGTAAAATCCGCGTGTCCGCGCAGAAGTTCAAAAACATCCAAAGAATGCGTCACCGCCGTCAGACGGGTGAAGCGCTCGCGGAGCGCGTGTGCGAAATACACCGCCGTGGAACCCGAATCAATGCCGATGAAATCCCCCTCCGTGACAAAGGAGACCGCCGTGTGGGCGAGCGCCGTTTTCTTTTCCGTGTTTTCCTGACTGCGCTGGGACAAATGGGTGAATCCCTTCATCTCCGATTCCACGCGCACTGCCCCGCCGTGAACGCGCCGGAGCCGGTTTTCGCGCTCCATATCCAGAAGGTCGCGCCGCACGGTCTCCACCGAGACCCCGAACAGCTCCGTCAGTGCCGCCGTCGATACCGCATCTTTCTCCCGCAGGATTTCCAATATCCGATTCTGTCGTTCCTGTGCAAGCATTTTCTGTGTTTCTCCTGTTGTTCCTTATAAGATTATCATATATTCTGTGGTTTGTCAAGACTGATTGCGCTCATTTTACCACAGAAATCCAAATTTTTCAACAGAATATGTGTCATATATAGGTAAAATCCATGTAAAGTCCACACGGAAATGTGGAAATCCGCGCAAAAAAAAGCAGGAAGACACCGTCTAGGCATCTTCCCATGGTATGATTTTTTGACAATTGATTCACTTCGTTCCGCCCATCAGATCCGTCAGTTCTTCGATCCTCTCGATCGGAAACGGCGGCTCGCAGAGCGGGCGCAGGGCAATGGACATCAGTTTTGTGGGATTGTCATCCGCCGCGACCCGGTTGGAGTCGAGCTTTCCGCACCGTCTGCACCGATGGATGATCGCCCACTCGCCGCCGCGCCGCACCCAGACCCCGATGGGTTCCATCATGCCGCCGCAGTCGGATGCACGGTCGCCCGGCTCCGTATCCACATGGAGCGAATACAGGCAGTTCGGGCAGTGGTTGCGGTGGTCACTTCCCGCACCGCCGGGAACGCATTCGCGCCCGCAGTTTTTGCAGGTGAACACCTCGTTGCACGGATGATTTTTATAATAGCCTTTGTCGTATTGCCGTTTTTTGTTTTCTCTTGTCATGTTGTCCTCCGGATCGCATCGTTTTGTTTTCAAACCGGGATGCTGATCGGGAGGCGTGCGTATTTACGGATTCAGCCGATCGTTTCTGCAAACCTCCCGGTCAGCAGACGACCTCCGTTGTCCACAGATAACGTTTCACACAGTACACCTATCGGGTTTTGACACAGATGTACCAAAACCCCGTCCTCTCATTTTCATAGATTTCTCTTTACGAACCGCTTCCGCCGCTGACCTTTCTCTCATCCGCCTGTTCCGCGCGGATGATCTTCCGTACGGTATCGGAGGACAGAAAATAGCGGTCGGAAATTTCCGAAACGGACACATTGCATTCAAACAGCGAGCGGATCTCCGCATTGCGTGTTTCGTATCGCTTCCGTGTGCCGTTGCGATGACCCCATTCGGTCTTTTCTTCGTTTTTCGCGGGAATATAGATGGATGCGCCGTCCACGTATTTCTGGATCTCCTCAATGAGGGCATCCGGCAGTATTCCGCGCGCATTCTTGTAAATCATTGCACGCTGCTCCTTTGTTTTTTCTCTTTGGAACAAAATATCCGTCTCTTTGCAGACAAAGTGTTGAAAACAAAGTGTTCGCCGTCATCCAGCCGCGAATGCCGGAGAACCAAGGAGCCGCCCCTCTCCCCGTACAAGGACGGAAAATACCGGCTGAGAGTCCGGCATTTCCACGCGGAGGGAGGTGCTTATTTTGCCGCCAAAGGAGTTATGCGGAAATCACCTTTTCCGTTCCGTTTGTGTTCATGATGCTGTGAATCATTCGTACTTCAACTCCTTTCGACATGAATTTGCGCAGACGGTGTGCGTTTGCGTCTTTGATATTTATTATACTACATTTTGATGGAAAATGCAAGGGCGAGTTTGATTATAATGAAAGTCGCCGCTCACTTCTCGCTTTTCATGATGCGGATTGTTTCCGCCGCAAGGTCTTCGACAGACACGTTGTTGTTGTCCTGAATGGAGGTCAAAAGCCGTCCGCCGAACGGAGCCGACCAGTATTCCGGAATGCCCGCGATGCCGTTGCGCATACCGATGATGGAACCGACGGTCGCACCGTTGCAGTCGGTGTCGAATGCCGCCTGGACGGCCGCGCAGACGGATTTTCCGAAATCGCCCTCGCCGACAAGCAGTGCCATCGTGACGATCATCGCATTGGAATTGGTGTGGCACCAGCCGTGGGACGTGTTTTCGTTGTAGGTTTCGTGAATTTTATCGATGATGGCTTCGCGCCCAAGGCCGTCTCTGTGCCATGCAAGCACCCGCTCGACGTCCTCGCGCAGACGGCACTTTGCCGGAATCTCGTCCAGACCCGCTTCGATGATGGTCATGATGTCGTCGGTCGCCGCCGCTGCCGCGACCATCGCGGTGCAGAACATTTCGCCGTAGATGCCGTTCTTGATGTGGGAGATCGCCGCATCGCGGTACGCCATCGAAGCCGCCGCCTCGGGGTTGCCCGGATTGATATAGCCGAAGAAGTCGCCGCGGATCTGCGCGCCGATCCATTCGCGGTACGGATTGCGGTAGGTCGCACTGTCGGGTGCATACAGTCCCGCCGCGCCGTTGCGGTATGCGACACGCTCCGCCGTACAGAGGTTCAGATACGGAATGAACCGCATCCAGCCGTCCATGACGTCGTCGGAGGAGAAATTCTTGCCGTAGCACTGGATCATCTTCATGCCGAAGACCGTGTAGTTGGTATCGTCGTCCTCCGGTTCAATGCCGCCGATGTTGTCCGCCCAGGTTCCGCCTAACCAAATGTTGGCTTCCTTTACCAGCTCCTCGGAAAACTCCGCGCGGGTGATGTACTTGTGCATCGGGTAGTTGTCCGTTGCGCCGAGAATCTTGTACAGCTGCGGGCGGCGCATTCCCTCGACCGGCTTACCGAGCAGACAGCCGGCGATTCTGCCCGTCCACGCACCGCGCACCTTGTCCTCCATTTTGCACGGGCAAACCGGTTCCATCGGATGCCGCTTTTCGGGACGCGCGGCGAGAATTCCCGCATAATCGGACGGCTCCTCATACGGATAATCCGCACGGCGGGGAGCGGCGTGCATCTTCTTTGCAACCTCCCACGCGATGTCATCCCAGTCGGTGCCGCGCCCGGCAATATCTTCACACAGTGCGCGGTAGCTCTCGACGTCGAGTCCCTCCTCCATGCACTGCATCCATTCTGTTACCATTTCGGGCGCAAAATGCACCCATGCCTGATTTCTTGCCATGATGTGATTTCCTTT
Organism: Clostridia bacterium; assembly: GCA_017481495.1. Classification (GTDB taxonomy): domain Bacteria; phylum Bacillota; class Clostridia; order Oscillospirales; family CAG-272; genus RGIG3925. The sequence goes on along the minus strand of JAFUPC010000062.1, from coordinate 28,776 downwards.
CCGGTTTCTGATAAAACGATTTTTACCGCAGACACGGTGTATTCTGCCGTGCGGCGGTGTGGAATGGTTATATGATACCATAATTTCCAAAAATTTTCAAGACTTTTCTCGTACATTTTGACGATTCTCTTGACTTATTTCCATAAATTTGATATAATGGAATCAGCAAAACTCCGGAACCCTGCATTTCTTCAATTTCTACACATGATTCTCAACACGAAAGGATGGCAAAAACCCGATGAACTGGAAACTCACACAACTCGGCGGTGACAGGACCGTCGCATACGCCGCCGACGAGCTGCACAAATACCTGAAACGCATGGACCGTGATGCGCGCATCTCCCGCATTTCGTCCGACGGTTATGACGAAAACCATAAAAATGCGCTGTATATCGGCTGTGACGGTGCGTTTGACGCTCTGCTTCCCAAGGTCGACGACCCGCGCCGCGACGATGCGATCTACGTCAACGTCTCCGGTGGTGCCGGCATCATCACCGGTACGAATCCCCGCAGTGTCCTGATCGCGGTCTACCGTTATCTGCGCGCGCTGGGATGCGCGTTCCTGCGCCCCGGCAAGGACGGCGACATCATTCCGAAGTGCGTTCCCGAAGCAACCCCCGTCTACATCGCGGAAGCGGCTTCCTACCGTCACCGTGCGGTCTGCATTGAAGGCGCGGTCTCCTACGAGCATGTTGCCGACATGATCGACTTCCTGCCGAAGATCGCAATGAACGGCTATTTCGTACAGTTCAAGAAACCGTATGAATTTTTCACCCGCTGGTACAGCCACGCATCCAATCCCACGATGCCCGCGGAACCCATCACCGAGGACGAGCTGGACGGTATGTACGATATGCTCCGCGGCGAAATCACAAAACGCGGTCTTATGTATCACGCAGTCGGTCACTCCTGGACGTGCGAACCGTTTGGTGTTCCCGGCACGACCTGGGCACCCATCGGTTACGAGCCGCCGGAATCCATCGCCGCTTGTCTCGCCAAGGTCAACGGCAAACGCGACTGGTGGGGCGGTGTTCCGCTGAACACGAACCTCTGCTACTCCAATCCCGCCGTGCGCGCGACCGTCACAAGTGCCATCGCAGACTATTGCGAGGAGCATCCGGATGTGGATTATCTGCACTTCTGGCTTGCGGACGGCTCCAACAACCACTGTGAATGCGACCGCTGCAAGGCGCTACCCGCCGACTACTATGTGATGATGCTCAACGAGCTTGACGAAAAGCTGACGGCAAAGGGCATTGACACAAAGATCGTCTTCCTCATCTACGTTGACCTGCTCTGGGAGCCGAAACACGAGGTCATCAAAAATCAGGACCGTTTCGTCCTCATGTTTGCGCCCATCACGCGCACCTATTCCGCCTCCTACACCGTAAACGAAGAAGAGGTTGCGGCAGTGGAGCTTTCCCCGTATGAAAAGAACAAGCTGACGATGCCGCGCACCGTAGCCGAAAACGTCGCCCGTCTGCGCAAGTGGCAGGAAATGTTCCGCGGCGACAGCTTCGATTACGACTATCACATGATCTTCGACCAGGTCAACGACCCCGGTTCCATTCAGCTGGCAAAGACTGTTGCCGAGGATATGCGCAATCTCTGCAAGATCGGTCTGAACGGCATGAACAGCTGTCAGACCCAGCGCGTGTTCTTCCCGACCTCCCTGCCGATGCTTGCCATGGCGGAGACCCTCTGGAACAAGGACGCGGCGTTCTCCGACATCGCCCGCGACTATTTCACGAACGCATTCGGCACCGACGGCATCAAGGTCTGGCGGTATCTCTCCGTGCTGTCCGACCTGTTTGACCCGGCATACCAGCGCGGCGAAAAGCCTGCTGTCGATGAGGACAAGGCACGCGAATTTGCGAAGATCCCCGGCATCATCGCGGACTTCATGCCCGTCATCACCCGCAACATTGCGCGCCCGCACATTCCGGCAACGCAGAAGCAGTCGTGGGAATACCTGCTTTATCACGCACAGGCATCCACCATCTACGCGGAAGCGTGTGCATACCGTGCGGACGGAATGCAGGAAGATGCTGCGGCGAAGTTTGATGCGCTGATCGCATACTTCAACCGTGTGGAGCCGGAAATTCATCCGGTATTTGACGTTTCCAGATTCATGGGAAAACGGCATCAGTTCTGCTGATATGGTTATAGAATTTTATTGAGAGAAAATGGGCACCGCCGGAGGCGGTGCCTGTTGTTTTATGCTGTGCGATTCCAATGATTTTATAGGGGCGCCTATTAGGCTCCCGAAAAACCTTCCCTTGGGGATGCTGTCAATGTGTAGGGGCGTCCCGGTTTCGCGAAGCGAAACCCTCATGCCGACCGCGGTCACCGCTACGCGGTGACATATGATAAATCTTTCAATGGTGCGCAAGATTTTCAGATCACCGGGAGCCTAATAGGCTCCCCTACAAAATCGTCGAAATCACATTACACAAGACCATATCGCCATCGTCACCCATAACACCCCGTGAAGTTGCGCGCATGGCGCGCAGTGAAGTTTTCAGCCCGACTCCGAGAGCCGGGCTTAAAGTGATTACGTACGGTAGAGGTAGGAGAAGCGGCCGGTGGGGGCGGTATCGCCGTCGCGGTAGAAGTAGATGATGTCGTCAAGCGGCAGGTTATCCGCCCACTTGAAGGTAAGGGAGACGGGGTCAGCTTCCAGACCGAGAGCGGCGCGGGGGACGGTGATGACCATTTCGTTTTTGTCGAGAATGTACGTAACTTCCCCGCAGGATTTCCAGCCGGAGGACGTCATCGTTTCCAGAACCGCTTTTCCGTCGGCGGCGGGGGCGCGGTTGATGACGTAGTTATAGCCGTTCCAGCCGGTGTCGGGATTTCCGTCCGTATTGAGAAGCAGGGTCATCCAGTTCTCCACGGCGGGGGCGGTGATCTCCTCTGTGCAGGCAACGTAGAAATAGAGATTCACGTCATCGCGCGCGACCTTGGCACGGATGATATCGTTGCGGCCGGTGTCGTTGACATAATGGGTCGCGCCGAAGCCATCACAGTCGCGGTGGATGGTCGTGCCGCGGTCGTTGTAATAGACCGGCAGGACATCGGCAAAGTCGTTTGGTGTCGGTGCGGTCTTCGGTGCGGATGCCGCGGGGCGTTTTCCAGCGCCCTTATACCGGCGGATGTTGGAGCAGAGCTGTAAATAATAGTTGTCGCGGATGCAGTCGGCATCCATTTCGATGTCGCGAGAATATTCCGGCGTATACTGGTCGACAAACGCCAGATGCGGGTCGTTGACGTCTTCAAACCACGGCTGATGCCAGCGTCCCATGATCCACTCGTTCCATCCCGTGATGAAAACAATGTCGGGATCGCAGTCCAGCGCGCGTTCCCACTGCTCCTGGAAATTGTAGCCGTATTTGTAGGAATCCTCGTCAAGGAACGCTTCGCCGTATTCGTGCGTATAGCTGCGGCCGAACGTATGCGGTGCGTTGAAGCAGGTGCAGAGCTTTTCCGCGTTGCAGTTCTGTGCAACACCGACGGTCATCATTTCGCACGAGCCGTCTTCCCGCTCCCCGAACTTGTGCTGCGGCGCTTTTTCCAGCCATCCCCACATCGGTTCGTGCCAGGTATCGCCATGCCCGTAGGACGGCTGTCCGGCGCGGAACGAAAAGAAGTTCCGAATCTCGTCAAGAACGGCGGTATCGTAGTCGCACAGACCTTTTTCGGGCAGTGAACCGCGGTAGCCCATAATCATCGGCTTGCCGTCCAGCATGAACCAGAGATCGGAATACCGTCCCGGTTTGTAAAGGTCCTGATACAGGGTGCGCATCATGTTCTCAGCAGTCTCCGCAATGCCGAAGTTCAGCATGAACGCGACTTTGGGTACCCGGATGCCGTCCGCCTTTGCCGCGCGCAGACCGGCAAGCAGGGGTTCGTAGGACTGCTTCCAGATAAGCGAACCGTTCGTGCAGTCGAAGACAATGAAATCCACGCCCGCATTGGCAAGCAGCACCGCATGGCGGCGGATGACGTATTCGTCGCGGTTCAGATAATAGCCGTACAGCGGCTCGTTCCAGGAGGTGACGGTCGGTTTGCTGTCCTTTGTCCAGACGGGGTGCTTATCATTGTATTCCGCGCCGGGATACTGTTCCAGGACTGTTTTCAGGTTCAGCGGTTCACTTGCGGCCTGCTGATCGCGCCATGTCCAGTAGAAGATACCGACCTGGCGGTCACGCTTTGCGCGGACATCCTCGCAGTTTTTCACGGTTCTGCCAAGCTCATCGACGGCGACCCACGTTTCGTGTCCGTTGTCGATGACTGCCGTGTCGGGAATCGGTTCGTAGTGAATCGCGTCATACGGGCTGTCGGACAGCAAGGTGACTTTCGTCAAGGTCAGCCGTCCCTCGGTCACAATGCGGATGTCCGTTGTTCCCTCTCCGGTGATGGGCAGGATGTCCGCATACGTTTCCTCATCGCCGATGTAGCTGGTACACATGACGACACCGCGGCACACGCCGTCCCCGGTATACACAACCGCCTTGGAACACCCGTCCGCGTGATGCGAGCAAAGCCGGATGCCGCGCACCCCGCCCGTGCAGTCCACCCCGCGCAGGATATAGGTGTGCTTATCGTCTCCGCGTTCCATCAGGTTTACGCCGGCTGAAGGGTTTTCCGAATAGATCTGTTCTTTCATGGTTTTGGTTTTACTCCTCTCGGATGATTTTTGATTCAAGAGAAGTATAACACAGAACCGCGGCGGATGTCAAGGGGTTTGGGGAGATTTGTTTGGGATCTTTGCGAGGTGCCTCAATCCCAATACAATCCATCAAACAAAATCCATCACCGGCGTCTGCCCGGCCATCACGCGCTCGCCGGTTTCCCGCCGTCTGACGGCAGGGGTTCCATCTGCGGTCACAACGCATACACTTTCCCCGCCGAAAAACCGGATGCGGGACAATTCCGCGTGCAGAAGGCGCTGTCCGGGGAACACCGTGTCACCCGGTGCAACATAGGCGTGGCACATCTGCCGTGCGGTATTTGCGGTGCGCATTTTCTCTCCTCTCCCACCGATTTCAAGAATGACATTCATCCCGCCCTCCGTCCGGAGGGCAATTCTTCCGCCGTGCTTTTCCACTGCCGTCACCACTCCGCCGACCGGGGAAACGACATCGCCATCGCGCTCGTCATCAAAGGCGACGGTGAAAGTGCCGCCCGTTTTGTTTTTGCACAGAATGCCCGCCGCAGGTGCGCAGAGGGTCTCTTTCCGCATTTCCATGATAAAGTACCGTCCTGTCCTGTTTTTGATTTCAGTATCGGCACATTCCCCTCACTTTATGCTGGGCGGAAAAATTATTGTTGACAGGTACATGAAAATGGTGTATAATTATTATGAATACATATCCGATTTCACCCCTCAAAACGAAAGGATTACAATATGACAGAAGCCAAGAACCTCACCGAGACCTTCGGGTCGATGGTATTTGACGAAGCCACCATGAAGTCCAAGCTGCCCAAGGAGACGTTCCGCATGATGCAGGCATCCCTGCATTACGGCAAGCGCCTCGACCCCGAAACGGCATCCGTCGTCGCAAACGCGATGAAGGACTGGGCAATCGAACGCGGCGCCACGCACTACACGCACTGGTTCCAGCCGATGACGGGCATCACGGCGGAAAAGCATGACAGCTTCATCAGTCCCACATCCGACGGCAAGATCATCATGGAGTTCTCCGGCAAGGAGCTGACCAAAGGCGAATCCGATGCGTCCTCGTTCCCGTCCGGCGGTCTGCGTGCGACCTTTGAAGCGCGCGGCTACACCGCATGGGATCCGACCTCGTTTGCGTTCATCCGCGACAATACGCTCTATATCCCGACCGCATTCTGCTCGTTCGGCGGCGAAGCACTCGACCAGAAAACGCCGCTTCTGCGTTCAATGGAAGCATTAAGCAAGCAGGCGGTGCGCGTTCTGCGCCTGTTCGGCAACACGACCGACACGACCGTCAAGACCACCGTCGGCTGTGAGCAGGAATATTTCATCGTGCCACTCGACCTGTACGAAAAGCGTCCCGACCTGCGCTTCTGCGGCAGAACACTCGTCGGTGCAAAAGCGCCCAAGGGGCAGGAGATGGACGACCACTATTTCGGCACCATCCGTCCGCACATCAAGGCGTTCATGGCGGAGATCGACGATGAGCTTTGGAAGCTCGGCGTTCTTGCCAAGACCGAACACAACGAAGCCGCACCCGCACAGCATGAGCTTGCCCCCATTTTCGCAACGACCAACATCGCCTGCGACCACAACCAGCTCATCATGGATGTCATGCAGAAAGTCGCGCGCAAGCACGGCCTTGTCTGTCTGCTCCACGAAAAGCCGTTCTACGGTGTCAACGGTTCCGGCAAGCACAACAACTGGTCGATGACGACCAACTCCGGCATCAACCTCTTGGAACCGGGCGAAACCCCGCATGACAATGCGCAGTTTTTACTGTTCCTCGTCGCCGTCATCAAAGCGGTGGACAAGTATCAGGATATGCTCCGCATCTCCGTTGCCTCCGCGGGCAACGACCACCGTCTCGGCGCGCACGAAGCACCGCCGTTCATCGTTTCGATGTTCTTAGGCGACGAGCTGACCGCGATTCTCGAAGCGATCGAGACCGATTCGCTGTATGATGCGCGCGACCGCGAGATGATGCGCATTGGCGTTCACGTCCTGCCGAAGTTCCCCAAAGACACCACCGACCGCAACCGCACATCTCCGTTTGCGTTCACCGGCAACAAGTTCGAGTTCCGTATGCTCGGCTCCTCCGCATCCCCTGCCAGCTGCAACATTGTCATCAACACCGCCGTTGCACAGGTCTTAAAAGAATTTGCCGACGTTCTGGAAGCGGCGGACGATTTCGGAACGGCACTACACGACCTCATCCGCGACACCATCAAGGAGCACAAGCGCATTCTGTTCAACGGCAACGGCTACGACGAATCGTGGATTCACGAGGCGGCAGAGCGCGGTCTTTCCAACTACCGCACCACCCCGGAGGCACTGTCCCATTATCTCGATGAAAAGAACATCCGCCTGTTTGTGGACAACAAGGTCTTCTCCGAGACCGAGCTTGCCGCCCGCAAGGAGATCAACGAAGAAAACTACTGCAAGGTCATCAACATCGAAGCGCAGACATTCATCAACATGGTGCGCCGCGACATCCTCCCCGCCGTATCTTCCTATAAAAAGACGCTGTCCGACACCATCCGCGACACAAAGTCCGTTGCCTGCTGGGATGCGCTTCCGTATGAAGAAGAAACGCTTGCGCTTCTGAACAAGTATTCCGCCGCCGCATTCCATACCCTGCGCACGCTGGAAAACGCCGTTTCCTCTCCCGACAAACCGAAGAAAAACGGCGCGCTCGCCGCGTACTGCGGGGAGATCATCGTCCCGCTGATGGCAGAGCTGCGCTGTGAAGTGGATGCGCTGGAACCCGTCATGCCGCGTGAGGTCTGGCCGTATCCGGCATACGGAGATTTACTGTTCTATACAAAGTAATAAGAGGTTTTTATCATGAACGACCGTTATATTTACGACCGCGTCGTCGTTCTCGGTGTGGACGGCGCAGGCAATTTCTTCAAAGATACCCCCACGCCGAACATGGACCGCATTTTTGCCAACGGTGCGACCAATTACAATGTTCTCACCGCCATTCCGACCATTTCGGCGGAGTGCTGGGGCTCGATGCTGCTCGGCATCACGCCCGAAGTCCATCATCTGACAAACGGCATCGTGTCCTCGGTGCCTTACGACACGCGCTCGATCTTCCCGTCCGTGTTCCGCGCCATCCGTGCGGCGTATCCGGACTGTGAGCTTGCATCGTTCTGCTGCTGGAATCCCATCAACCACGGCATCATTGAAAACGACCTCGGTGTCTATGAGGACACCGACCGCGACATCCCGCTGACCGACAAGATCTGCGATTATCTCCAAAATCACGACCCGAAGATGCTGTTCGTCCAGTTTGACGAAGTGGACGGCGCGGGACATCGGTACGGCTACGGCACAAAGGAGCATCTCGACCGCATCACCCTGACGGACGGTCTCATCGGAAAGATTCATGCGGCATATGAAGCACGCGGATTTCTTGGTTCCACACTGTTCATCGTCACAGCCGACCACGGCGGAACACCGGGCGGCGACGGTCACGGCGGTTCCCACGGCGGCACGACGGATGCCGAAAAGATCGTCTTCTGGGGCGCGGCGGGAAAGACCGTTGTCCCCGGCACCATCGGCGAGATGGTCATCCGCGACAATGCGGCAATCTGCCTGTATGCGCTCGGCGTGGAACAGCCCGATACCTGGACCGCCCGTGTCCCCTCCGGACTGTTTGACGGCGTGGAAGCGGCGGAGCGCCCTGTGTACCATGTGCAGTATGCAAGCGATGCACGCACCCACGTCTCCCACCCGACACCGGAAAACAATGTCACGACCGTCACAGGACGTGATACGCTCATCGCTTATCTTGCCTTTGACACAAACGAAACCGAAAATCCCGGCACGGCAGCTGTCACCTCCCACGGAAAACGGTATTTCCCGGACGGCTATTTCGGCACCGGCTACAAGTTCGACGACGGATACCTGACCCTGGACGGCTGGGAACCCGGAATGCAGTCCTTTTCCGCCGCATTCTGGATGAAAACGGACGGTATTTCCCGCGACCCGTCGCTCCTTGCAAACAAAGACCGTGCATCCGCAAAAAATCCCGGCTTTACTTTCAGCATTCGTTCCACCTCTGTCCGTTATTCCGTCGGCTGGGGAGAGGGTGACTGGGATTTTGAAGCACCGCTTCCCGTCGATTACCGCGGCGGCTGGGTCCATGTGATCCTGACGGTGGACAGACCGCAGAACCTCGTCACACTGTATTTTGATTTCAAGCCCGTTGCATCCATTCCGATGCACCCGGCGATGAAGGATGTCAGCCTGACGGCGCTTCCCGTCACGATCGGACAGGACGGCACCGGATGCCACCCGACCCAGCTGTCGGCAGTACTGGATGAATTTGTCCTTGACGGAAAAGCATGGAATGCGGAAACGGTCTTACGGCTGAAAGATTTCTACCGGGATTGAAACAAAAGACAAAAATTCAAGGAGGGAACCGTGACGGAAAGGATGTGACAGCCGTGGCTGAAATGGACCGAACGGGTACATGAAGGTTCTCCTGTCTTCCGGGCTCATCCCGGACATCAAACGCAATATCATCACGGAGGATTACGGCATCTGTCCGACATCGGATTTTGAAAAGGAAGTTTCTGATATGTGCAATCTTGGCATGGGAATTTATAACCGCGGGATTGAAAAAGTGCGGAAATTCGGTGTTGAACAGGGCGCCTGCCAACGGAACTCTGCTTTCATCCGGGCGATGGCTGCCAATCAGCTTTCGCTCGACATGATTCGGAAATGCTCCGGTCTTTCCGACGAAGAAATCAAGGAAATTCTGCTGCAATCCAGAGAAGAAAGCACCTCTCCGACTTAAACGGCACTATCCTCCTCCCTCTCTCCCGCGAAAACCGAACACCAAACGAAAAAGAACCGCATCTCACCGTGATCTCACCCGGCGATGCGGTTCTTCTGTAATTTTCGTGAAATACAAAACAAAAAGGAGCCATCAATTCGGCTCCATGTTTGTTTTAAGCAACCTGATTGCTTCGGGAAAGAACATACAAATCAACCCTTGTACTTGCGCTTTCTTGCCGCTTCGGACTTCTTCTTACGCTTGACGCTGGGCTTTTCGTAATGCTCTCTCTTGCGAAGCTCGGTGAGTACGCCGGATCTTGCACACTGTCTCTTGAATCTGCGCAGTGCGCTGTCCAGTGTTTCGTTTTCCTTGACTCTGACCTCTGCCATCTGTAATCCCTCCCCCCGCAAAAGCAATGCGTATGACACAGACATTGCATCACAGTAATATTATACCGTAAATTCGGGATTCTGTCAAGAGTTTTTTCACAATTTTGTCAGAATTTTTTGAGATTTTTTCAGGGATGCGCATTTATAACGGATTTTTCCTCCCGTTTTCGGTATTTTTGCGGTATCGGTTCATGGATTGTTCACAATAATTTCATGCAATACCGCATCCTGTATGGTATAATAAGATGATACCATATTTATGAAAGAAACGGAAAATTTTCATGAAAGAATATCTGGAAATCGCAAAGATCATCAACACCCACGGCATTCACGGCGACATGAAGCTTGAATTGTGGTGTGATTCCCCCGATACCATCAAAAAAATAAAAACGCTGTATCTTGACGAAAACGGCACAAAGTCCCTCTCCGTTCACGACGGACGGATGCACGGGAAATTCTTACTTCTCAAAGCCGACGGCATTGACAACCCGGAGGATGCGGCAAAGTACAAGGAACGCATTCTGTACGCGCACCGGGACGACATTCCGAAAAAGGACGGTGATTTCTTCGTCGTGGATCTCATCGGCACCCCGGTCATCGACGCGGACAACGGCACGGTCTACGGCATTCTGTCCGACATCATCGAAAATCCGGCAAACGACCTTTATGAAGTCAAAACGAAAAAAGGCCCCGTCTATCTTCCTGCGGTGAAACAATTTCTGATCAAGCTCGACCCGCCGGACGGCATTTATGTCCGCCCGATTCCCGGGATGTTCACGGAGGCGGTCTGGAACGACGGAAAGAGCGACACCCCGGACACCGGAACCCCAGACACCGGGACAGGTGACGATACATGAGATTTGACGTTATGACCCTGTTCCCGGAGCTGGTGGACACGGTGCTTCATACAAGCATCATCGGCCGTGCGGCGGCGGCAGGCTATATCGACATCCGCACCCATGACATCCGCGACTGGTCGCCGGACAAATGGCGGCGCGTGGACGGTGCGCCCGCGGGCGGCGGAAAAGGAATGCTCCTCGCCGCACCCCCTGTATACAACTGCTACAAAGCCGTTGTGGACGCGCAGAGCGATACCCCCGGTATCCGCCGCCGTGTCATCTTCCTGTCGCCTGCCGGGGCTGTATTCACGCAGGAAAAGGCACGGGAGCTGCTGCAATACGACAACCTCGTGTTTCTCTGCGGACATTATGAGGGCATTGATCAGCGGGTGCTGGACGAAATCGTCGACGAGGAGATCTCCATCGGCGACTATGTGCTGACCGGCGGGGAGATTCCCGCGTGCATCATCATCGACTGTGTCTCGCGCATGATCGACGGGGTGCTCGCCGCCCCCGAATGTTATGAGGAAGAAAGCATCTCCTCAGGCCTGCTTGAACATCCGCAGTACACCCGTCCCGTGGAATTTCACAGAAAACGCATCCCGGACGTTCTGCTCTCCGGCGACCACAGAAAGGTCAGCCGCTGGCGCTACGATGCGGCGGTGGAACGGACAAAGGAAAAACGTCCCGACCTCATCGAAAACGGCATTCCCCCATACGAATTCCGCCGCTCGGAGACCTACGGCACCCAGCTGCGCGACACACAGACAAAGACCCAACCGGACACGGAGCCGGACACACGATGAGTACGGTATCTGCGCCCAAAAAGAAAAACGCCGTTCTGACCGTGCTTTCGATGGCGGCGGCGATGGTGCTGTCCAAGGGACTCGGCATGGTGCGCTCGATGTGCATGGCATCCGCCTACGGGACAGGCTATGAAGCCAATGCGTTCTCAGCCGCATCCCGCATTCCGCTGTCGTTCTTTGACTTATTGTTCTCGGCGGCGATTCTCGGATGCTTCATTCCGGTCTACAACAGCTTCCGCGGAGGCGGGAACAGCGGCAGGGACAAAGCGCAGGCGGAACGGGATGCGGACACGTTTGCGTGCATCTTTCTCAACTTCATTCTGCTGTTTACGGGCATTCTGTCTGTCATCGGCATCCTGTTTGCGCCGCAGCTGATTGCGCTTATCACACCGGAACTTCCGTCCGAAACCGCCGCGCTTGCCGCATCGCTTCTGCGCATCATGTTCCCGATGATCCTGTTCACAGGTGCAGCATATACACTTGTCGGAATTTTGCAGTCAAAGGAACACTTCTTTCTGCCGTCGATGATTTCGGCGATCTCGAATCTCGGCGTGATTCTGTACTTTCTGCTTCTCAACGACCGGCTCGGCGAGGGCGGTGTATACGGACTTGCCGTCGCGTATCTGTGCGCATGGGCATTACAGTTCATCACGCTTGCCATTCCGCTTGCACAGATGCGTTTCCCTTACCGGCTTCTGCTCGATTTTCACAATCCCGCCCTGCGCCGTGCGCTGAAAATGACCCCGCCGATCATGCTGGGTTCGTGGCTGTCGCCGCTTTCCCTGCTCATCGGTACGCATTTTGCATCGGGGCTCACAGTTGACGGTGCGGTCACGGTCTTTGAATATGCCGTCAACATCGGTTCCATTTTAACGGGCATTCTGACCTACGGCATCTGCAACTTCACGTTCCCGCGCCTGTCCCGCATGAATGTCTCGGGTGAGGAGACCGCGTTTTCCTCCACCGCCCGTGCGGGAATATTGTCGGCGCTCGCCATCGTTCTGCCGGTCACGGCGGCGGTGCTGTGTCTGTCGGAGGAAGGAACGGCACTGCTCTATCTGCGCGGTGCGTTCACGGCGGAGGATACCTTGGAGACCGCCCGCGCCCTGCGGTATTATGCACTCGGAATGCCGGCGTTCTGTCTGACGGAGATCATCTCCCGTGTCATGTACGCCCGGATGTCGGTGTATGTCCCGATGGCGGCATCCCTTGCCGGTGCGGCAGTCAATCTCGTCTCCGCCGCCGTCCTGTCCGCGTTCTGCGGGGAGGTGCTCGGTGTAGGATGTGTCACCCTTGCCGCCTCGCTTGGTCAATGGACGTGCGCGCTTGTGCTGATCATCGCGCTCCTGCGCACCGTTCCCGGCATTCTGTCCCGTGATTTCGGATGTGGACTTGCAAAGCTATTTCTTCTGACCCTGCTTTCGGGCGGCATCATGGCAGGGATTTCGGCTCTGCTTGCAAACAACGCCGTAACCGCCGGTTTTTTCGGCAACCTCATCGTCTGCGCAGCAGTTTTCGTTCCCGCCGCGGTCGTGTATCTGGCGGGGTTGAAGATTTTACGGGTACGGTTTGTGTAGTCTGCGTTGCATCTGTAGTACGTTGTTTCAGTGAATTCTTTACATTGGCAAGAACACGAGCAGAAAGGTTCGCACGATAAACCTTCCCCTTGGGGATTAAGGGGCGAACCGTTTACTCTGCATTCTCGCGAAAGATATCCCAATCCCCCATTCCAATCCATCCATCATCCAAAGGAGTGATCCCTCCACCGTGAAACCAAAGAACAATCCGTCCAAGCGCTCGTTTTCCGATTATGTGTCGCAGAGCCTGATCCTCCCGTTCTTTTACCGCATCGCTGTCTTTCTGTACCGGAGTATGCGGGAAAGTGCCGTCGGGCGGTTCTTCTGCTCCTACGACCGGGAAAACGCGGCAATGAAATCGGGCATTCTCGCCCGACTGCGCGAACGTCTGCGGTTGTCCGACCGTATTCTGCGGCCGCTCCGCTTTGCTGTGGCATCGCAGTTTGACAACAGCGCGATACTGAATCTCCTGCGCGCCTGTCTCGACCGTCTGGCGGGAATGTCGCTTGGGACATACGGACTTTCCTGTCTGTTTTTCAGCCTATTTTCTTCCATCATGTACGTTCTGCGCCACATGACAGACAAAACCACCTCGTCGGCAGACCTTGTGATCGCCGCCGCGGTTCTGCTCATCGGCATCTGCCTTGTCGCCTCGCACAGTCATTTGTCGGATGCGCTGTGTCAGAGCAGGCTGACCGCGTTCTTTCTTTTCCGCATCTGCGGTGTCAACGAAGAATATTTCCGCCGTCTCCCGCACACCCACGGCGCAACACTTGCGGCGGCACTCGTCGGCAGTCTGTTCGGATGCGTGACCGCCGTCATCTCTCCACTGTTCGTTTTCATCGGCCTTATCGGCATCCTGGCGGCGTTCCTCGTTTACAAGATCCCGGAAGCCGGGGTGGTCGCTGTCCTGTTTTTGGCACCGTTTCTGCCGACAATGGTGCTCGTCGCGCTGATGATGTTCCTCATCGCCTGCTTTTTCGTCAAATATCTGCGCGGCAAGCGCACCGTCCGTGTCGGATGGCTTGATCTGACCGTGATCCTGTTCATGGCGGCGATGCTGTTTGCCGGACTGTTTTCCGCGTCCCCTGCCGACTCGGTGTATCCCGTGATGGTCTTTCTGTGCTTCATGTGCGGATACTTCCTCGTCGTCAATCTCATCCGCTCGGCAGAATGGATCGACCGCTGTCTGTGGGCAGTGCTGTCGTCCGCGGTACTGGTTGCGCTGTACGGCATTTACCAGAACTTCTTCACCGTCGTCGACACGACCTGGCAGGACACCGAAATGTTCTCCGACATCTCCGGCCGTGTCGTCTCAACGCTGGAAAATCCGAATGTGCTGGCGGAATATCTCATCATGATACTCCCGGTCGCTCTGGCTGGCTTCCTCATCTCCCCGAAAGCCTCGCAGAAGCTCTGTTACTTGTTCGTTGGCGGCATCCTCGGCGCGTGTCTCATCTTCACATGGTCGCGCGGCGCATGGCTCGGTCTTCTGATCGCGGTGATGGTCTTTCTGCTTATGTACAGCAAAAAGGTGATGGTCGTCGGACTGTTCGGCGTGCTTGCCGTGCCGTTTCTGCCGTTCGTTCTGCCGGATTCCATTCTGAACCGGTTTTTATCCATCGGCAATCTCGGCGACACCTCCACCTCCTACCGCGTTCACATCTGGGAAGGCGTCCTGTCCATGCTCGGTGACCACTTCCTCGGCGGCATCGGTGTCGGCACGGAGGTGTTCGGAGAAGTCTATCCGCGCTACGCCCTCTCCGGCATCGAATCCGCGCCGCACAGCCACAATCTGTATTTACAGATCCTGGTCGAAACCGGCATTCTCGGATTTGCGCTGTTCCTTGTCTTTCTGTTCACGTTCGCAAAACGCAATTTCACGTTTTACGCAAAGCCCCTGCCGCAAAGAGAACGGGTTCTGTCCGCCGCACTGTTCTGCGGCATTCTCGCTGTGCTGGCACAGGGCATGACGGATTATATCTGGTACAATTATCGTGTCTTCCTGGTCTTCTGGCTGCTCATCGGTCTCTGTCATGCGGTATGCCGCACAACGGAATCGGACAACCGCGATCTTCTGCGCCGTGCCGAACACGACAGAACCGCGGCGGAAGCGGCAGAGCTTGACTTATCGTCCCCCCAGCGAAAACGAAGCACAAAATAAAATAGAGGTTTAAAATATAATGAATGATCAAACCAAAAAAGCGCCCGTGCGCCTGAACTTTTTCGATATTCTGCTGATCGTCCTGGCGGTGCTGATCGTTGCCGCCGGCGCGGCACTCGTCATTTTCAACACGCAAAGCGCGTCCGATGAGGTACGCATCCAATATACCGTTCTCGTCAAGGAATTGCCGGAGGAGATCGTCATCAAGGCGGAACCGGGCGAGAGTGTCGTCGATACCGTCAAGCTCGGCACCATCGGAGAAGTGGTCTCCTATGAGGTCATAAAAGCGACCTACGACGAATTCAACCAGGAGACCAAGGCACTCGTTCACGGCACCTACGACGACCTTGTTTCCGTTTACTTCACCTTTGCCGCCGATGCGGAAAAATCCGATACCGCGTACATGGTCGGCAACCAGCGCGTGGCGGTCGGCGCACAGATTTTCTTCCGCACACCGTCGTTCACCGGATACGGCTTCGTCACCGACGTGACGGAGACCGCAGAATAAGGAGGCTGTCCAATGAACCAGAATCAGACACAGACAAAGAAGCATCGCTTCAACATCGTGGACTTCGTGCTTATCATCGCGGTACTCGCGTGTGTCATCGGTATTGCCATCCGCTACAATTTAAGCACTTCCCTGCTCCGCGGCAATGACACCGCTGTCATCACCGTGAAAATCGACGGTCTTCTGACCGAATATTCCGATGCACTCCTGCCGGGCGATGCGTTTTATTACCAGACGACCGGCAATCCCCTCGGCACGCTTCTGACCGTGGAAACGTCCCCGGCAAAGATCCGCTTCGTCAACACCGACGGCACGGTGACGGTCGCAAATTACGTTGACCGCGTGGACGTCGTCTGCACGCTGGAGGTGGAGGGATACGCCTCCGAAAACGGCTTCATGATTGACGGCACTACCTACATCGGTTCCGGCTCCGACATTCTCGTCCGTTCCCGGAATATCGAAACGCAGATGGTTGTCTTGAACGTGGAAGCCGGGTCCTGATACGGAAAACGGATATGCAGGACAACTCTTCGGGACAACCCTACCGTACCAGACAGCGCACCGCGGTGCTGACGTATTTCCGGCGGCATCCGTCCGCTCATGTGACGGCGGAGGAGCTTTCGGATGCGCTCCGTGCGGAGGGGACACCGGTCGGCAAGTCCACGGTCTACCGCGCGCTGGACAAGCTCTGTGAAGCCGGCATCATCCGCCGATTCTCCATTCCCGGAAGCGACAGTGCGTGCTACCAATATGCCGGCGGCGACACGGAGACGTGCCACGCACATTTTCACTTAAAATGTCTCTGCTGCGGTTCGCTCTACCATGTGGAATGCGAACAGCTCGATGCGCTGACCGCCCATCTCGGCGCGCGGCACGACTTTTCCGTTGACTACGCGAAAACCGTCTTATACGGAACGTGTGCGCCGTGCAGACGGGCACTTGCGGCAACGGCCGGGGACGGGAAAAACAAAGATTGAACGGGATGCTGCATCGATGCGCCCCTACGGGATACCGTGCGATGCGGCGTCCCGTTTTTTAAGGAAACTTTCGCACAGCGAAATTATGGTCATAAATATGAATATTATCAGAAACAAACGAAAAATTGTAATCACAGCCGCCGTCACGGCGGCACTTGCCGTCCTTATTCTTGTCTGTGCGGAGTATCTCGGCGATTGCTACCGTGCAGACAACGAAGCGATCGCCGCCTTTCTGCCAGAGGGGACATCGTGGAAAGAAGACCCCGACGGCACCATTATCATCGGGCCCGAAAACGCACAAAACGGCTTCATCTTCTACCCCGGCGGCAAGGTGGAGCATACCGCCTATCTTCCGCTCATGCAGGCGATCGCAGAGGAGGGGATTCTGTGCATCCTTGTGGAGATGCCGTTCCGTCTCGCGGTGCTCGACCCGAATGCCGCGACCGGAATTCCGGATGAATATCCGGAGGTTGAACACTGGTACATCGGCGGTCACTCGCTCGGCGGTGCAATGGCGGCGGCGCACGCTGCCGAAAACACAGACATCTTTTCGGGTCTGGTCCTGCTCGGCGCGTATTCCACGGCGGACCTATCGGGCACCTCGCTCTCCGTGCTGTCCGTTTTCGGCAGTGAAGACGGCGTGCTTGACCGAGAAAAATACGAACAGTACCGCGATAATCTACCCGTTGAATTTGAAGAAGTCATCCTTGCCGGCGGGTGTCACGCCGGTTTCGGTATGTACGGCGCGCAGGACGGCGACGGAACACCGGCAATTCCGACGGAGGAACAGATCCGTTTGACGGCGGAGGAGATCGTGGGGATGATATTGGCGGGGGATGAGGGGTGAGGATGACAAGCTAAGGGCAACGATGAACGGTTTTGACAGAAAGGCGGACATACCGGCGATTGCGCCTTCTCTGTTACGTTATTTTTTCTCACAAAGACAACACGTCGCCTTTCCTTGCCCCACCTTTTCTGTAAATTTCTTTCAAAAAATGCCCTCACCCCCTTGCCGCGGGCGCGAATTTATGGTATAATAGTATACGGCAGAATAGTTTTTCTTATCACGAAAGGATCGTATCGCATATTATGGAAAAAATGACGCAAGTGACTTCCCCGTACCGCACATGGATGGAACGTAAAACCAAGATTATCTGCACCATCGGCCCCGCATCGGAGTCGGAGGAGGTGCTTGCCGCAATGATGGACGCGGGAATGGATGTCGCCCGTCTGAACTTCTCACACGGAACGTATGAGGATCATACCAAAAAAATCGAGCTCATCCGCCGTCTTCGCACGGAGAAGAAACGCCCCGTTGCGCTTCTTCTGGACACCAAGGGTCCGGAGGTGCGACTGGGGACATTCAAAAACGGCAAAACCGAGCTGAAAACGGGCGAGATATTCACCCTTTGCCAGTATGAAACGGAAGGCGACGAGAAGCACGTTTCCGTCACTTATACCGACCTGTGGCGCGATATTTCCGACGGAACGCGCATCTTAATTGACGACGGCAACCTGGAATTGTCCGTTGTCCGCTTTGATGATCGGGAGATCGTCTGCCGCGTCCTGCACGGCGGCATGGTCTCCAACCGCAAGGGTGTCAACGTGCCGGGTGTCCAGCTTTCGATGCCGTTTTTATCGGACAAAGACCGTTCCGACATCAAGTTCGGCGTGGACAACGACTTCGATTTCATCGCCGCTTCCTTTACCCAGTGCGCGGACGATATTCTTTCCATCCGCCGTGAGCTGGAAAAATACGGATGTGTCAAAGACATCCGCATCATCGCTAAAATCGAAAACGCCGCCGGTGTCGAAAATATGGACGAAATCCTGACCGCGGCGGACGGCATCATGGTCGCACGCGGCGATATGGGCGTTGAAATTCCGATGGAAGAAATTCCTGTCATCCAGAAAAAACTGATCTCCAAATGCTACAACTCTGGCAAGCAGGTCATCACCGCGACCCAGATGCTGGAATCGATGACCCACAATCCGCGCCCGACCCGCGCGGAGATCACCGACGTTGCAAACGCCATTTACGACGGCACCAGCGCCATCATGCTGTCCGGCGAGACCGCTGCGGGACAGTATCCCGTGGAGGCGGTCGCCACGATGGCGAAGATCGCGCGCCGTACCGAAAGCGATATTGATTACCGCAAGCAGTTCACCGAGCGTAAACCGGAGGGCTTCACAGACGTCACGAGTGCCATTTCCCACGCGACCTGCACCACGGCACACGACCTGAAAGCCGCCGCCATCATCACCGTCACGAAATCCGGCTCCACTGCGCGCATGATCAGCAAATACCGCCCGGATACGCCCATCATCGGCTGCGCCACGACCGAAAAGGTCTGCCGGCACATGAACCTTTCCTGGGGTATCACGCCGCTTCTCATCGACGAAATGGACAATACCGACGACCTGTTCCACCATGCTGTGGAAAAAGCGTTCGCCTGCGGTCTTGTGCAGTACGGCGATCTGGTCGTCATCACAGCGGGCATCCCGATCGGCATTCCCGGCACGACGAATATGCTGAAAGTGCAGATCGTCGGCGACGTTCTGACGACCGGCACAGGTCTTGTGGAAAAGAAGGTCTGCGGCTCCCTCTGCGTCTGCAAGTCCGAGGAAGAAGCAAAGAACACATTCCGCGACGGCGAGATCCTTGTCATTCCGGAGACCACGAACGCACTTCTGCCGCTGTTGCGCCGCGCATCCGGCATCATCTGCGAAGCACCGGGTGCGGATTCCCATGCCGCCATCGCCGGAATGACGCTGGACATTCCCGTCATCGTCGGTGCGGGCAATGCGACCAGAGTCCTGAAAAGCGGCACGACCGTCACTGTGGACGGCAAACGCGGCATCGTGTTTACCGGAAACACCAACCTGCATCTCTGAAAAAAATTGCGGATAATCCGAAAAATTCAAGAATTGGCAACAATTTATTTGTTTATTATTCAGCGGTGTATGGTAAAATAGTATATACCGTATCACTGTAACAGGAATTGCATTATCAGATAAAGGGGACATAATCGTTTTGATCATTCAGTTAGAAGAAGCAATACACCATCTGGAAGACATCCGCAAAGATGTCCGGGAGCTCGGAAACACGCTTCATATCGAGGAGCTGGAACGCGAGCTTGAAAATCTGGAGGCACAGACCTCCGAGGGAGATTTCTGGAACGATGCAAAGCGTTCCGCGAAAATTCTGAAAGAAATCAAGGCACGCAAGAGCACCGTTGAGGATTTCCGGAAACTGGAATCCGACGTGGAGGACACCATCACGCTGGCGGAGATGGGCATCGAGGAAGCAGATGAAAGCATCTGCGAGGAGGTGCTGTCCGAGGTCGCGCGTGTCGAAAAAGAGGAAGACCGTATCCGCATCGAGGTTCTTCTGTGTGGCGAATACGACCACAACAACGCCATCGTTTCGTTCCACCCCGGTGCCGGCGGTACTGAGGCGCAGGACTGGGCATCCATGCTGTACCGGATGTACAACCGCTGGGCGGAAAAGTCCGGCTTCACCGTCAAGCTGCTTGACTGGCTGGACGGCGACGAAGCGGGTCTCAAAAGCGCAACGATCCTGGTCGAAGGCAATGACGCTTACGGGTATCTCAAGAGCGAGAACGGCGTTCACCGTCTCGTTCGCGTTTCGCCGTTTGATGCTTCCGGCAGACGGCAGACGTCGTTTGCATCGGTCGAGGTCATGCCGGAGCTGGACGACAGCGTGGAGATCGACATCAACGAAGCCGACCTTGAGATCACCGCACACCGTTCCTCCGGTGCCGGCGGTCAGCATATCAACAAGACCGACTCCGCCATCCGCATCCTGCACAAGCCGACTGGTATCGTCGTCGGCTGTCAGACCGAGCGTTCCCAGCTGCAGAACAAGGAAACCGCGATGCGGATGCTGAAAGCGAAGCTCGTTGAGATCAAGGAACGCGAGCATCTCGACCGCATCGAGGATATCCAGGGCGAAAAGGCAAAGATCGAGTGGGGCGCACAGATCCGTTCCTACGTGTTCATGCCGTATACGCAGGTCAAGGATACCCGCACGAAATGCGAGACCGCAGACGTGGACGGCGTCATGGACGGCGACCTGGATCCGTTCATCAATTCTTACCTGAAAATGAATGCCAACAAATAAGCATTCCAAATATAACAAAATTCTACCAAAAACAAGGAGAAACAGAGTATGTTCAAGAAGCACAGATTCAACATCGGGCTGACCCTGCTTGTCCAGTCCGCATCGTTCGTCATTCTGTTCTTTCTGCTGTACCGCAAGAAGAAGAGCCTGGCGAACACCTTCCTTGCGCTGTCTGCCATCGGCGGCATCGCAGGTGCTTACCTTGTCTTAAAGGAAGCAAAGAGCGAAGTCGAAGCCTGCGAGCAGGCAGCAAAGGATGCCATCGAAGCCGGTGAGAGTGACGATACCTTTGATTTCGACGAGTGCGACGGCTGCTACGGCGACTGTGCCGCGTGTGCCAGCGGTGACGATGCAGAATGCGAGATCACCATCGAAGAATATATCGAGGAAGCACCCGTAGAAGAATCCGAAGAGGCGACAGAAGCTGTCGCCGAACCCACGGAAGAAGCCGTCACAGAAGCCTCCGAAGAAGCGCCCGTTGAGGAAGTCGTCGAGGAAGAACCGGCGGAAGACATCTTCACCGAAGCTGTTACGGAATAACAACAGAATCCGGATGTCCGCTGCAGATCGTTTCTCTGCGGCGGATTTTTTCGGAAAAGCGAAAAAATTTCCATAAAATTTTAAAAAGCTATTGACAAAACGCGCGGAATGTGGTATAATATTATACGTTGATGAGGGATACCTCACATCAGCCGGAATCACAGTTCGCTGTTGATTCTGTTCACCCCGTAAATGTCTGGGTGTAGCGCAGTTGGTAGCGCGCTACCTTGGGGTGGTAGAGGCCGCAAGTTCAAGTCTTGTCACTCAGACCAGGAAAACGGGAGATGAAAAATCTCCCGTTTTTCCTTTATTATCAAGCTTTTTCCGCACTTATCGGGTGCGGATTTTTTATTGTTTTTGCTCTCAAAAATGCGCAGAAAAATGATCGAAAATGAAGTTGGTACATAATTTGGTACATAGTTTCATTTGGCACTTTTCAAAGGTCGGTAGAGGCCATGCCGAAAAAGCCCTGAAAAACAAGGATTTTTCCTTGTTTTCTTGGTACATAATTCAGCGTTTTTTTCGCGAAAGGAGCAAAAAACATGGCAAATATTACACCAAAATCCAACGGAACGTACCTCATTCGCATCTCCTGCGGCACAGATGCTGCGGGAGAACAAATCAGCAAATCCCGTGTTTTCAAGCCGTCAAAACCGAATCTTTCTTATCACAAACTCAACCTGGAAATGGAAGCATTCATCAAGGAATTTGAGGAGGAAATCGCGCTGTACGGAGTTGGTGGTCGACCCGACAAAATGCGCTTTGCGGAATTCACAGAAAAATATCTGGAAATCAAAAAGCCGCAGCTGTCCCCTGTCACATACGCTTTTTACGCGCAGGTTGTGCGTGATATGCTGATTCCCATGTTTGGAAAACTGCGTCTGCGTGATATCCGCACATACCACATTCAGCAGTTCATCCAGTATCTATATGTACAGCGTCCACGCGGTGATGGAGCAGAAGGACATATCGCTCCGGCAACCATCAAGCGGTACACGACCGTTCTGCGTTCCATCCTGACACTGGCTTACAAGATGGAATACATCGACGAGGACATCTCCATTTCCCGCCGCATTGAGTTTCCGAAGATGGAAACGCCGGAGGTGGAAGCATTCACAATGGAGGAAGTCACGCAGATTCTGAAAGCGGTAGATTCGGAGCCGCTGAACATCAAGCTGCTGGTGGAACTTGCGCTGTTCACCGGTCTGCGCCGCGGTGAAATGGTCGGTCTGAAATGGGAGGATATTGACTTTGAAAACAAGACACTTTCCGTCCGGCGAAGTATTTATAAACCCAAGGACGGCAAAGCACAGGAGAAGCCGCCGAAGTCAAGGAACAGCATCCGCACCATGGCGATTCCGGAGCGGCTGATCGATACACTGCAGGAATACCACGATCATCAGGCTTGTCACGCATCGTTTCTCGGCCGAGGATGGCATGATCTCGGCTACATCTTCACCGAAGAAGACGGGCTGGTTATGAACCCGCACACGCCGACCAAACAGTTCTCCAAATTTCTCAAACGTCACAATATCCGCCATCTGAAACTGCACGGGATGCGGCATACATCCGCGACCCTGCTTTTGTCCAACGGCTGTGACATCAAGACAGTGTCTGCCCGTCTCGGTCATGCGGACATTGAAACGACGAATATTTATCTGCACGCACTGGAAAGCGTGGACAGACAAGCCGCCCAGACATTTGATACCATTCTGAAAAAAGGAGAAAAGTCATGACTGCTAACAACAGAGGTACGAATATGAACAATACAGAAAACAACTGCTTCCCCGATACAATCGAGAAAAACGGAATTCCTTATGTCCTTGCCGGAGATGTTTATTTACCGCTGATCGGCGTGTGTGACCGCCCGCAAAAGCCGCTTGGTACATGGGGCAGAATGCGGAGGTCTTATCTGAAGGAGCATGACAACGGTTTGTATACAGAGATGCTGTTGACCGGAGTATTATATGATCACCTCACGGAAATCGATGACGCTGCGCAGCGTCGTTATGATGCCTTGATGGATGCCATGCAGTCCTCTTGGGGAATTACAGAGGAATTGAAGGCAGAGGATGCCCACGGATGGGCGAAGCAGATGAATGCGCTTGCAGCGGCTGTACGCGAGATTGTCACAAAAGAGTTGATTTACTGCTGATGCGAGAATGCATATGGATTTGCGATAGAAAGTTGAGACGATATAAAATGGCATAGTAAGCGTGAACCCCCACATGGAATTCAGAAATGAGTTCTGTGTGGGGGTCTTTTTGTATGTACATCAAATGCCTATTGTTTATCATTTTCGCTGCGATTGTATTTGCTTATCAGATATTGTAAATATTTTGTGAATAAGATCGGAAATGTTCTTTTTTCTTCGGAATGGCTTCGGTAAAATTTCGGAAAATTTTCGGTTAAATTTCGTTGACATTTCGTTTTCATTGTAGTATAATAAGTATCGTCAAAGATGTGCCTGTATGTTGCACCTGTCTTTTCCGTAAAATGAATCGGATAGGAATTCCGATTTCAAATAAGAAATCGGTTTTTGTTTTTTATGCACTGAATTTGTACCGGATTTGATCTGAATTTGCACTTAATTTGCGCTGGAATTGAACATATTTTGCACGTGATCTGGATTTGACATAGGAATTTGAATGTGATATAATGGTATCGTGGAAAATATACGGATTGCATGATATTTCAGACGCGATTGTAATTGTATATAAAGTTTCGTAAAGATTTCGTGAACAAGGTCAGAAATGTTCCGTTTTCGTTCCGTGAATTTTCCGCGAAATTTCCGTTTGTTTTCCTTGACATTTCCTTTTGTCCGTAGTATAATATATACCATCAAAGGTGCGTCCATAGATTGTACCGCCAAAAAATCGAATAGTGTACGAACGCCGATTTCAAAAAAAGAGATCGGCGTTTTTTTGTTGTGCTGCCTGTATGCGCTTTTCGGATGTAACAGGCAGCTTTTTATATCCAAAATTCCGCGGCAAAACCGACGGATTTATATATCATGAAAACAACCTAAGGAAGGTGATAACGATGTGAATTAAGAAAGACACGCTGATCCCGCCATTCATACCACGGTTTCTGATGGAAATGAAATGCTCTGTCAATGAAATGGCGAGGAATCAAATAGGCTGTACTTTTTAACAAAATTATGAGGTGAACACATTGGCAAATTACTATAAGAGAAAGAACGGTACATATTGCGTTCGTGTTTCCAACGGCATGAAGGACGGAAAACAGGAGCTGTTATCGGCAACCTATCGACCGAAAAAAGGAATGACACCGGCACAGGAGAAAAAGGGTGTGGAGGAATTTGCGGCGCTCTTTGAAGCGGCGGTACACAGCGGATCCTATATCCCGGGCATGAAAAGCGATATGATCATGTCAAATGCATTCGGCATGACGGTTGGGACGTTCATTCGAGAGCATTATCTAAAACGGATTGAGAAGAAGCTCTCTCCGAATACTGTTCGCTTCTATACATCCATAGCGGAGCAGTTTATCATTCCGTCTTTTGGGGATGTGCGTCTTTCTGATATTACGGTCAAGCATCAGCAGGCGTTTGTCGATTATCTGACGACACCTGAAGCACGGGCGAATGCGGGAGATACAGCGCCGCTTGCGGCAGCAACGGTCAAGCGTTATGCAACCGTCTTTTCTTCTGTAATCACCGAGGCTTGCCGGATGGGGATCATCGAGGAAAACAAACTGCGCGGCGGTTGTGTGGAGTTTCCAAAGATCATGAACAAGCCTTTGGATGTCTACAATGATGACGAAGCTAAACGCTTTGTGGAAGCGCTGGAACAGGAGCCTCCGAAAACACGCTTGATGTTGTTATGCGCGCTTTTACTTGGTATGCGCCGTGCGGAAATTGTGGCACTCAAATGGTCGGATATCAATCTGCGCGGCGGATCGCTTTCCGTAAATAAGAGCGCCTATAAAAGCAAAGGCAAACCGCAGATGCTGAAATCTCCGAAATCACGGTGCGGCAATCGCACGTTATATTTTTCGGATGTGCTCACCGATGCGTTTGAATGCTGGCGGGTCACACAGGCAGAAGAAAAGGCGTCAGCAGGTACGGCATGGCGGGAGCAGGATTTTGTATTTACAAACGAGATCGGTGATATGGTCAGCCTGTATACGCTGTCGCGCCTGTGCAGTCGGTTTGAGGAAAAGTGCGGGCTTCATCATCTGAAGCTGCATGGGCTGCGGCATACCTGCGGATCGTTGATGGCAGCGAACGGTGTCGATGCGGAAACGGTTAAAAGTGTACTCGGTCACGAAAGTATTGAGACGACGAATCTGTATCTGCATCCGTATGAGAAAAATATGCGCAAAGCTGCGGGGATTCTTGAAGATATTATCAGTCGATGAAAAAATGGAGGAAGGTCTATGAAAATTATGACATTACAGAAAGTGGTAAAAACAATCAAAAAGATGGATGCCGAAACGGCGGTCAATGAATCCATGCTGACGGATCTGATTGACCATGGATGTATTCCATCCTATAAGCACGGAAACCGAACGGTCACCGAGTTTGGTGCGGTCGTATTGTGTCTGAATCGGATGCTTGGCATGGAGGATTCCGATCAGATTCCACGTGTCCGCACCATTCGCGGCGCGGTTCGTGAACTCAAAATCATTCATCCCGATATCGGTATCGGAGAAGATCAAATACGCACGGCGGTTGGACGCGGTTGGGTTGATACTATCCGCATCGGATGCCGTGCGTATCTTTGTATGCAGCAGTTTGAAGAACCGTATGTGCGGCGCTTTATCGATCTCGCGCTGACTGCTGTCGAGCGGAAGCAGACGACATCTGACCATGCCGCCGAACAGGTCGGTGCGCTTCTGAAAAAGAGCAGCGGTGTACCGATGGTGAAACGGGTGCGCCATGAACGATAAAATATTTTTATGCTGCCGGTTACAATGTTAGATCAACATGAATATACCCCATTCCGTCAAAGAATCCAATGCGGAGGGTATGAGCATATACACATAAGATGATTACTGTAATGTGGCGCATGGCTATAAAATCAGATAAAGGAGGTACTGTATCTTGAAAAACAGCACGAAAAATGTGGCATTGACCTCGGTCGATGTCCTGTTCACGACAGAGGAGGAACGCCGGGAAACGAAGTGGGAAAAGGTTCAAAATATCCCGCTTTCAGAACTCCATCCATTTCGAGATCACCCGTTCAATGTGGTGGATGATGACAAAATGCAGGAGACGGTGGATAGTATCCGTGAATACGGTGTTCTTGTGCCGATCATTGCGCGTCCTAAAGAAGCCGGTGGATATGAAATTGTGTCTGGACACAGAAGATGTCATGCAAGCGAACTTGCGGGACTGGAGACTGTGCCGGTAATTGTACGGAATCTGGATGATGATGAAGCTACCCTGATTATGGTTGATTCGAACCTTCAAAGAGAAAGTTTACTGCCGAGTGAACGAGCGAAGGCGTATAAAATGAAATTGGATGCCATGAAGCGGCGAGCAGGAAGACCGGGCAAAAATAATTTGTCTCAATTTGAGACGAATAAAAGGTCAGACATAGAACTTGGGGAACAGGTTGGTGAAAGTCGTGCTACCATTCAACGCTATATCCGTCTGACCGAGCTGATCCCCGATCTCTTGGACATGGTCGATGACAAGAAGCTAAACTTCAATTCAGCAGTGGAAATCTCCTATTTACCGCCTAAAGAACAACAGCTTGTCCATGAAACCATCGTATCCGAAGCACATGCTCCGACTGTAGCACAGGCGCGAGAAATCAAGAAATTGAGCCGAAAAAAAGAATTGACAGACAATACCGTTTTGTTGGTGTTCGGCAACAAAGAAAATAACCGCGCAAAGGTTTCAGCACAACCGGATCCGAAAACAGAAGTCAAACCGCAGACACCTCCAAAAACATTGAACATCCCTTTGGAGCGATTTGCAAAATATTTCCCAAACCGCTCTGAGGCTGAAATTACGGAAATGATTTTCAAGATTCTGGATACCTGGCATCACCATATGCAGAAAAGGCGAAACGGTTAATCAAGATGACATCTGGTAAGCTTTCACAACTTAAATGCTGCGATGAGTGGAACAGGGATGGTCGCAAAACGAACTACTTTTCTTGGGGATGAGGTTTTGGTATTTATTTTAAGTATTTGAGATCTCTTATGATGTTAATGTGTGTGCCAAAATGAAAATGCACCTGTTCGGAAGTGAATGCTTCCGTTTACAGGTGCTATTTTGTTTCTCTGTCGTTCTTCAGGGGATTGGGGATTCCCCAACAAGCTAAAATCGGTTTGGTAAGTGGTTTGCATAACCAACAACCGAACCGATTGCGTTCTGTGATAGCAGAGGACCCCGCTTGCCTTTAGGTGAAAAGAAGAAACGGATCGTTTTGAAAATTTTTGAATTCAGATAGCAAAGGAATATTGTTAGGAGCGCTTCGGGTCAATAGGGATGTGCGGTGACAGGACAATTCATGATGGAGGTAAAGAACGGTGAATGTATTTGATGCGGTCAAGCAGAATATTTCAGTCAGAGAAGTGGCAGAACGGTACGGTTTTACGGTGACACGCAGCGGAATGATTGCCTGTCCGTTTCATAACGATAAAACGCCAAGCATGAAAGTGGATCGGCGTTTTCATTGCTTTGGGTGTCAGGCGGACGGTGATGCCGTTGATTTTGTTTCCCGTTTCTATGGCATATCAGCAAGAGATGCGGCTGTCAAAATCGCGAATGATTTCGGAATCTCATATGACAACAAAAAACGGTCGGTATCGAAATCGCGAAATCGACTGCTATCACAAAGAGAAGAGGAAGATTGGTTCTGTAAAATACTGATACGCTATCTTTGGCTGTTGAGAAAATGGAGGACAGAATATGTGCCGAAATATTCAGATGTATTGTGGCATCCGTTGTTTGCAGAATCCATGTCTAAAACAGACATGGTTGAATATCTGCTTGATATTTTAATTTATGGAACAGATGAGGAACGTCGGGTACTCATGTGCGAAAAAAAGAATGAGGTGACAAAACTTGAAGAACGATTACAGCAATACGCAGAAGAATTTGACTGCGGAGGAAGTGCGCAGCAGCCTGGATATGACATCAAACGGAGCCGTACAAAATACGATAAAGAACTGTCTGACGGTATTGCAGAGCGATCCGAAACTCGGTAATGCAATTCGATATAATATGCTCACTGAGCGTATCGATATTGTAAAACCTTTGTGGTGGGAAAAACAGACCTCGACATTGAATGACACGGATTTCAATTATATTTTGCTGTATCTGGAAGATACATACGGTCTGACCAATGAAAAGAAAATTGAGAAAGCAATTTCTATTGC
>JAFUPC010000004.1 GCA_017481495.1 Clostridia bacterium | reverse complement strand
CGGTTCCACCACCATCCTCGTCGCTGTCGTCAAGGGCACCGACGTCACCAAGGACTCCATCAATGCCGCTATGAAGGCAGCTGCTACCGAATCCTTCGGCTACAACACCGATGAAATCGTCTCCTCCGACGTTATCGGTATGCGCTACGGTTCTCTGTTCGATGCAACCCAGACCATGGTCGCTAAGATCGACGACGACACCTATCAGGTTCAGGTCGTCTCCTGGTACGACAACGAGAACTCCTACACCTCTCAGATGGTTCGCACCATTAAGTATTTCGCAGAGCTCTAATATTTTATATTAGAAATGATAGAAAAGCACCCCGGATGGGGTGCTTTTGTTTTTGAAGAAATATAGTAATTTACATCAATTATCAATCGACGTAAATGCCTCATAAAGTGCATCGATCTTCTTCTGTGCGGCATCGACGTGCTTTTCGTAGTTCGACATGAAGTCGGTGGACTTGCTGCCGAGGGGGGTGCAGAAGGTGTTGGAGACGAGGAAGTTGTCGGTGTAGTTGTTGTAGGCGAGCGGGAACGCGTTTTCAAGACCGTCGCGGACGATGTCGAGCATCTGGGAAGAAATGTCGTCGCGGGAGTACTTGATCTTCAGCGCGGTCTCGTAGTAAGCGGGCATGACGGTTTCCGCGGATTCGCGACCGAGGACTTCGAGAACGGCGGAAACGGTGTCGAGCTTATTGCAGGTAGTCGGGATGATCGCAATGTTGGTGATGTCGTGCGTTGCGGTGACGTAGCGGCCCTGCGCTTCGTCAAACATCGGGTACGGGATGATGCCGATGTCGATTTCCATGTCGCGGAAGACTTCCAGGGATGCAATGCGCTGGTAGCCGCCGAACAGAACATAGCCGTTCATGAAGCCGTTTGTGTTGGTGTCAACACCGACATAGTCGTGTGCGGACTTGTCGTAGAAGATCTCGTTCATGCGTTCAAGCAGGGTGACGGAGCGTTCGTTGTCCATTGCGAGAACGGGGGAACCGTCGGACTCGTACTTTAAGAACGTCAGATCGGAGGACAAAATCCACGGGAACGCAGAGCCCCATTTGCCGACATAACCGTAGCCGTAGCGGTCTTCGTCGTCTGCCTGACCGTTACCGTTCAGATCGGCATAAACGTCCTTGATGTAAGACTGGAACACTTCCTGCGTCCAGGTCATGTTCAGAACGTGGTTGTACAGCTCATCCACGGATTCGTAGAGGGTATTGAACATTTCCTTGTTGACGTACAGCGCGTGCGCGGAACGGATGACGTCCAACGTGAAGTCGCCGGCGAGGATGTAGTTTTCCGTTGTGGAGTCAAAGCAGAGGTCGCCCATGTAGTCGGCATACCAGTAGTCCTGGGAGAAGTCGAAATATTTGCCGTCGCGGACGTTTGCAAAGTAGCCGCCGACGGACATATTCGCCATCGGATACAGGTCGTGGATAACGACATCATATGCCGCATCGCCCGCGGAAATGGTGTTGGTCAGCGGTTCGACGACCTCGCTCCAGATGTAGTCGCAGTCCTCAAAGACCAGCTCGACGTTCAGAAGCTCTTCCACATAGGAATTGCGCTTGTAAACCGCGTCGTTGACGATGTCGCCGGTGGTGTCCTCGTCGTCGATGATGAGGTAGTTGGAAGAACCGGAGCCGTAATAGTCGTTGGAATTGACCCAGAACGTGATTTTCTCGCCGCCGAAATCCAGTGCTTCAAACGGGTCGACCTCTTCGGTGGTCACATCTCCGGTTCCGCCCGCGGTGACGGCATCGGTGGTGTCCGCGGTGGTCGTGTCGTCGCCGCCGCAGGAAATGAGCGTTCCCGCCGCAAGCATTGCCGCGAACAGGAGCGTAAGTGTGCGCTTGGTGTTCATAATAGCCCTCCAAGGTGTTTTTTTGATAAAATCGGGGAAGAGTATCACAATGATTTACTATTATATCACACTTTTCGCGTGAAGATGTTAATTTTTTGTGAATATATGGCGAAAGTCGGAAATTTTCCTCCTTGGGAAAAATAAACGCGGAGACGGGGAGAACCGTGACCGCGTTTTGTGGGGGGAAGGTATATTGTCAACTTATGGGCGACGATGGCGGTATCATTTTGCGCTGTGCGTTCCCGGGGTTTTGTAGGGGCGGCAACCTGCCGCCCGCGGTCACCGCATCGCGGTGACATTGATCTGAAAATTTTATAATCGTGCGAAAGATTTTATATCTGTCCGGAATGTTATTCTGGGAGTTCTGACATATCTGCGAAAGATTTATTGATTTCGGGCGGCAGATTGCCGCCCCTACACACACAGAAAGCCGTGCCTCAATCTTTAAGTTGACAGCATTCCCCCGAAGCTCACACCTCTTTTTCCCACAGCCCCTGCTCTCCGCAGTACGCATAAACCGCCTGCGGCATTTCACCGGCAAGGGCAAAGGTGATGTCATTCGCTTGCGGCATGACATCCGGATTTTTGACGGAGTTACAACTGCACTTCCGCTGTCCTCCTCTGTCCGTTGCAAGATAGACCCATTCCACGGCACTCTTCCCGCCGTCGCCTGCCGTGACGTGAATGCGGTATTCGTCGCGCGTGACGTTGGGAAGACACAGCTCCTCGCCGGGGTCGCCCGCGCGGTGGGGGACGAGATGCTCCATGTTTCCGCCGCAGCAGGAAAGGGCGGTGCCGGTATCGTGGATCCGGCCGACAACGGTGCCGCAGACGGAGCAGCGGTAAAATCTTGGTTTCTGCATAAAAATACTCCTTTGTTTTGGATTCGGTATCAGTATTTGTCCGTTTTCTATGAATTTATACGGAAATATCCGGTGTAAGGGTTGATTTTTTTCCGCCGATGGGGTATAATATATATTATAGTATTAAATTGAGACACGAAACGGACGGAAACCATCCCGATATGATAAAAAATACAAAAAGAATCTTCTGCGCGGCATCCTTTGTCGTCG
This sequence comes from Clostridia bacterium, assembly GCA_017481495.1. GTDB lineage: Bacteria > Bacillota > Clostridia > Oscillospirales > CAG-272 > RGIG3925. Next base: position 53,443 of record JAFUPC010000004.1, on the reverse strand, counting down.
TGCTTGCGGCACAGCTCTGCGCGTGTTCTTCTCTGATCGTCATACACGATAATCCGCAGGCAGATGAAACGGCACAATCCACGGAAACCGCAGTCCCGGACACGCAGGACACCGGCGCAGACACCAAATCCGGTGTAGAATCCGATACCGACGGAATCCCGACTGATACCGTCACGGCGGAGTCCGCTGCGTCCCCCGCAGACCCGGCGGAACGTGCCAAGGCGGCTCTGGCGGAATTGCGGCGGGCAGACCTCGACGGCATGAACTACCTCATCGCGGCATCCGACCGGGCGGCGGTGTTCGGTGACAGCTTTGACGGTGAGGAAGCCGGCTCGACGGTGCTTCCCGCGACCCGCATCGCACGGACACGGCTCGTTGAGGAAAAATACAATGTCCGCATCCTCACCTTTTCCTACGACCCGGAGGAGCTGTATCAGGAGATCCGCGCGGCGTATCTGTCCGATACGCAGTATTTTGCGGATTTTTACGCGATCCCATCGTCGGAGGTCGGACGGTATCAGACGGCAGGACTGTTGTTCAATCTGCGCAGTCTGCCGTTCACGGATTACTCGGCGGACTATTTTGACGGGGATGCGATGAACGCATTCTCTGCCGGAAACGGCATCTGGGCGGCGGCGGGCGATTATACGTTTTCCCCCGAAAATTACCACGCCGTCTATTATAACAAAACGCTCAATGAAAAACTGGGACTGACCTCCCCCTACGATCAGGTCAAGGGCGGCACCTGGACATGGGACACCCTGCTTGCCAACGCCGCTGTGGCGCGCGGTCTTGCGGACAGGGACGGAAACTTCACGTATTTTGGGGACAACTTCTCCTCGTTTTCGCTCACAACGGGCGAAGCGCTCGTGCTTGCTTCCTCCGGTCAGCATATGATCTCCTCCGGTCTTGACCGGATCCCCGCCCTGTCGGCGGACACGGATGCGCTCGGCACGGTCGTGTCGGTCATAAAGAACGCCGTCTCCGCTTCTGCCACATCTCCCACGGCATCGCAGTATACCGATGCGTATCCCGATGCGGAAAGCCTGTTCCTTGGCGGGAAACTGCTTTATTATTGCGGCAATCTGGCGAATCTGCGCAAGTGGGCGGACAGCGAAACGGTGTGGGGACTGCTTCCCCTGCCGAAAATATCCGAGGGGCAGAAGTCGTATGGCACTTATGCCGGGGACAGCGCGGTTCTGTGCGTGCCGTCCACCGTCGGCGACCCCGAAGCGACGGGAACGATCTTACAGGCACTGTTTGCCGCATCCGCCGGAACGTATCCGGAGATCTATCTTGGCGAAGCGTTGGCGTACTACGTCCGCGACGGGGAATCGGTCGATATGCTGGAGCTTATCTGCGGCACGGTCACATACGATTTCGCCGCGTCCTTTGCGTCCGGCTACAGCTATACGAATTACGCGACCCTGTACGCGCTCCATTCCGCCGTGACACAGGGATATTCACTTTCCTCCATGTATCAGAACTATAAAACATCGGCGGCATCGGAGCTTGCAAAGGCATTTCCGGTACGGTGATACCCACATACTATTTGAAAGGATACCTGACTCATGCTGAAAATCCTGCATTTTTCCGATGCTCATCTGGATGTCCCGCATACGGCGGCGGATCTGGATGCGGCGGAGGTGCGGCGTGCGGAACTGCGTTCCGCGTTTTCGTCGATGATGCTGTATATCAGACAGAACGGCGTGCGGCTGGTGCTCATCGCGGGTGACCTGTTCGACCACGCATTTCTGACCCGCGAGACCACATCGCTTCTGGTGCGCGAATTTGCATCCGTACCGGACTGTCATTTTGTCATTTCTCCCGGTAACCGGGACTATTACGCGGAGGATTCCGTCTGGGCAAAGACGGCGTTTTCCAAAAACGTCCATATTTTTCGCAGCCCCACCCCCGCCTGCTTCCCGCTGGACGACATCGGCGTGCAGGTCTGGGGCTTTGCGCACGTTTCCCCCGATATGGGAAGTTACGCACCGCTTGCGCATCTGGAGCTTGCCGAAAAACCGGCAAACCTGCGGCGCATTTTCTGCGGTCACGCCGCAGTGGTCAGTGAAGGAACTGCGCTTCCCCCGGAGCTGACCGAATCCGGAACGCCGCCCACCGTGACAAAGGAACAGCTCTCCCGGCTCGGCTTTGATTATGCGGCACTCGGATACGCCCATACCTCCGATGGCATCCGCCGGGTCGGCAGCAGCGGTGCCAGCACCGGTTCCGGTGCAGGAAAGTGGACATATTTCGGCTACTCTGGCTGTCTTGTCGGGCGCGGATACGACGAATGCGGCGCGAGGGGTGCGGTCTGCGGGACCTTTGCCGACGACGGAAGCTTTTCGGTGCGCCGCCTGCGCATTGCAAAACGGCATTATGAGGTGCTCTGCATCGATTTCACGGACAGCGGCGTGAAAAGCACGGCAGACGTGCAGACCGTTCTCCGTCATGCGGCAGAGGAGGCGGCGGAAAACGGCATCCGGCTGGATGCGGATGCGATGGTGCGCGTGGAATGTACCGGCGCGCTCCCGCCCGATGTGCGCGTGACAAACGAGGCACTGACCGCGGCAATTCCGGGTACGGCGGGCATGGAGCTCTGCGACCGGACGACAGCCGCCGCGGAACATATCCTGTCGGCAGATGCGACCCTGCGCGGGGCATATTACCGCGAGCTTGCGGCGGCGCTTGCCGATAAAGACGAAGATATGCGCATCGTTGCGGGGGAAGCCCTCCGTGCGGGACTTGCCGCAATGAAAACCCAAAGATAAAGGAACAGTCACAGTTATGGTCATCAACCGCATTCATATCAACCGGTTCGGCGCACTGCGGGAAAAGGAAATCACGCTCGGCACGGGCACCGGACTGAACATCATAGAGGGCGAAAACGAGTCGGGAAAGACCACGATCGCCGCATTTCTCGGCTTTCTTTTTTACGGACTTCTCAACCGGGATACCGTTTCGGGCCCTGTCTCCGGCTGGGCGGACATTACCTGCGCGCAGACCTACGGCATTGAAATTCCGCCGGAAAACGACGACGGCGACAACCCCGCCCCCGCAAAGCAGTTCCGCATCGAGCGGGTCAGCGACGGCCGTATGGGCGCAGACGATTTCTCTGCCGTATACGCCATCCGGGATGGGGCGGTAGATCGGCAGAGCCTGTTCTGTGTCGGACGGGCACCGGGCGAGGTCTTTTTCGGCGTTCCGGCAGCTGTGTTCGCCTCCACAGCGATGGTCACGCAGGTCTCCGCCGCACAGCGCGGGGCGGAGCATTCCGATACGGTGTCTTCCACAGGCGGAAGCACGACTTCCGTTTACGGAAGTCCTACGGATACCGATGCCGTCCGTGCTGCTATGGAACGGATTCTGTATGCCGCCGATGAGGAGCTTGACCCCAAGGGCGCCGCACAATATCTGACGGAAAAACGGAATGCCCTGTACGACCCCGAGACCGGGCGCGGAACCATTGCGGAGCTGGAACGCAGACGGGATGCGCTGGCATCGGCATTGGAGCAGGAAACGGAAACCGCGGAAACCGTTTCACCGGACACCGACACACAGGAAACCCCTCTGCCCGCAGAAGCGGCACCGGAAACACACCCCGACAACGGTGCGGTGCCGGAGCTTGACGAAGCAACCGCCGCAGAAATTGCCGCACTGGAGGAATCTGCCGCGGCACTGGGCGAAAACAAGCGGCAGAAGGAACAGCGTACATCCCAGCTTGAGCAGGTATATGCGCAATATAAAGAATATCAGTCCATGCAGGACACCGACGTCCTGCCGGAGCTTCTGACACGGCAGGCGGCGGCAGAAAAACGTGCCGATGCCTTAACGAAAACGATGTTCCGCGGCAATTATGTCCCGGATGCGGATTATGCGGCATCCCTGCATCTGTGCGCATCGGATCTTGCCGCGGCAAAAACGGATATGGATGCGGCACACGCCGACGAGGACAAGCTGGCGTTCTCCGTGCGGCGGGACAATTTCAAGGAAAATCAGCTGCGCCGGGTCGCACTGGACGGCGGCGCGGATGCCGTGCTTGCCAAGCTTGACCGCATTGCGGGACGGCGTTCGGCGGTGACGGTATTCGGGATACTGTTTCTGGTGTTTACGGTGTTTGCGCTTGCGGTGACGGTGTTCATGCTTGTTCTGCACGCGGCGTCGGCAAAGAACATCATTTTCCTGACGGCACTGCTGGGGGCTCTCGCGGGATTCTTCTTCTTTTCCCGCGCGCGCTACGAAAAGAGCATCGGCGTGATGCTGACACGGTACAGCTGTTCCACGGAGGACGAGCTGGAAAACTTCCTTGAAGAATTCATGCTCACCGAGGAAAAACTGCATACGCTGGACGAAAACAAGGAAGAATTGTCCCGGCGCGTGTCGGAAGCCTCCCTGCGCGCAAGCGAAGCGGGACGGCAGGCGGCACTCTTGCTTTCCAAATTACAGCCGCCCGGCGCACAGAAGCTGACCGCTGACCGTCTGACCCCGGAGATCATCGAGACCGCCGCACAGCGCATCGACCGCACGTTGGTGGAAATTTCGCGCCAGAGAGAAACGGCGGATGTCTGCCGCGCGGAGATCGAGACCGTTCTTTCGGCGCACAACGCGCAGAATGCAAAGGAACTGCTTGCAAGGCGGGAAGCACTTGAAAAAATGTTCGGCGGCGGAACCGGTGAGGACGGCACAACGACCGCATTCCGTCCGGAACCGATTGTGCGGGAACTTGACTTCAATCTCAAATCCTGCGCCGCCATTGATGCAAAGTTAAGCGAAATCCATGCAAAAATCGAGACTCTGCGCAATCCGCCGACAGCGGCGGATACGGGGTCTGCAAACGGTTTGCAGGCAGAGGTACCCCCTGTTTCCGTGGAAACCGTCGGCGGCTCTGCCGCACAGAAAGCGGCGGCGGGTCTGCGGCGTGCGATGGCCGGTGACTGTCTGCCGGATGCCGCACTGCTCCGCTCCCTGCTTTCCGAAATGGATGCCCGTCTGCGCGAGGAGCGCAAGCAGTATGCCGCCTATACCCTTGCCGCCGCAACGATGCAGCGCGCCTCTGCCCGTCTGCACAAGGAACTTGCACCGACCCTGACCGCAAACGCGGGACGGATGATGCGGCTTCTCAGCGGTGACCGCTGGGGAGAGTTGGCATTTGACGAATCCATGCGCCTGACCGCCGCCGCGGGAAAACCGGACAACGGAGAGGGTCTCGCACTCGACTGCCTGAGCGCGGGAACGCAGGAGCTTGCGTACCTCAGCCTGCGCATGGCACTGGTGCAGATGCTGTACAAAAAGGAACTTCCGCCGCTCATCTTCGACGAAGCGTTCGCAACGCTGGACGACAAGCGGCTTGCAAGAATGATCGCGCTTCTGCTCCGCCAGACCGGAGGCGATGCGGGTCAGGCACTCGTTTTCACCTGCCACAAGCGCGAACGCCGTGCGGCAGAGGCGATCGGGAAGTGCAATGTTATCAGAATCTGAAGTCTCAAAATAAATTTTCAGACGTGTTTTGTGGCTATTCGCCACAATTACATAAAGAAAGGAGATAACTTTCGCTGTGCGAGAGTTATGGTCGTAACTATGAAAATCAGCTGCTGTATCCCCGGCGGATCCTTTATGCCGCAGGGAGAAAAAGAAATTCCGATGGCGCCGCTTACGCGCCTGACGGAGGGATGCCGTGCGATCGCGGCACTCGGATACGACTGCGCGGAAGCGACGGTCGGCATGATCACGTCGCTGTCGGACGAAGACGTTGCGTTTTTACAGAACGAACACGCGGCGGGACGGTTTGACCTTGCTGCCTGCAACAGCTTTATTCCGGGACATCTGCCCATCGTCACGGACGATAATGGAACCGAAGCTCTGTATGCGTTTGTGGACGGTGCCATTACGCGGATGGCATCGCTCGGTGTCCGGTATGTCGTGTTCGGCTCCGGCCGGGTGCGCACGATTCCGGAGGGCTGTGACCGTGCCAAGGCGGAAAAGCAGATCGAGGCGTTCATTTCCCATTGCAACGATGTCTGCGGAAAACACGGTATGATCCTTGTTATCGAACCGCTCAACCGCGCGGAGACCAACTGGTGCAACAAGGTCTCCGAGGGTGCGGAGATTGTCCGCCGCCTGAATCTGGACAACGTCCGTCTGCTCGCCGACGGCTACCACATGGCGCGGGAGGAGGAGCCGCTGTCCGTGATCGCGGAAAACCGCGACATTCTACTGCACTGCCACGTCGCATCGTCCGACCGTCGCATTCCCGGCAAAACGGAGTACGAGGGCGCGTTCCTGGATGCGCTCAAAGCCATCGGCTACGACGGCATCGTGACGGTCGAATGCGGATTCGGGGATTTTCAAAAAGAAGCCGCCGAAGCCGCGGAATATCTGCGGAAAAAACTTGCGGAATAATTCTGAATTTTCGCCATTGGAAAGAGGAGGCGGTGCCGTTTCCTCTTTCTTTATTTCAAAAATCCAAACCCACCGAAAGGAACGATCATCCATGACAAAAACTCCGGAAATTCTGTATGAAGACCCCCATCTCGTGCTTGTTCGCAAACCCGCCGGATGGCTGTCCCAGCCGGGTAAGGACGGAAGCGCGGACGACTGCGATCTCGTCTCTTACCTTGAGGAGCAGGAACGGGCGCGGCGGCGCATTCCCGTGGGAAGCGATGTTGTCCTGCATGACCCGTATATCGGCGTTGTCCACCGGCTTGACCGCGGGGTCGGCGGTGTGATGGTCTATGTAAAGAAACCGCGCGCGGCGGCAGTGCTGTCGGACATGGTGCAGAAGCGGGATATGACAAAGCAGTATCTCTGCATTGTCCACGGAATCCCGGCGGAAAAAGAGGGCGAATACCGGGACTACCTGTTCCGCGATGCAAAGCAGAACAAGGTCTATGTCGTTGACCGCGTGCGCAATGGGGTAAAGGAAGCGGTGCTTTCGTACCGCGTGCTGGAAACCGTTCAAAGACCGGACGGGGAAACGCTGTCGCTTCTGCTCGTCACACTCGGCACCGGACGGAGCCACCAGATCCGCGCACAGCTGTCCCATCACGGTACGCCCATTGTCGCCGACGGCAAATACGGCGGAAGAAGACCCGGCGGTATTACCCTTGACGAGGGGGAAATCGCCCTGTATTCCCATCACCTTGCCTTTGCCCACCCGGCGAATGTTCCCGGCGGGAGCGGGAAAACAAAAGGGAAGAAAGCCCGCACCGGAAAACCCGCGTTTGCGGATATTGACTGCCGTGTGTACCCCGACGCGGCGGTTCTGCCGTGGGGATGGTTTCGGACGGTTGGGGGCGGGGGAGAATGAACGGCGTGGAAGTGTTGTGAAAGACAAAAGATTTTCAAATCACCGGGCGGCAGGCTGCTGCCCCTTATAAAATCGTCGAAATCGCATTGCGCAATACAATGTCGCCATCATCGCCCTGAAACTGACATCCCTTACCCCTCATATGAACATTATCTGATTTTTCCTTAAAAATACTTGCATTTCCCAAAGAACTGTGGTAAAATAGAATAGATAAAACAGAAAAAAACACATCAAATTTCAAATAGTTGCACAATGTGAATTGTTCACGGAACACAATTGTTCAGAGAGCAGAACTGTTTTCGCAAAAGGAACGTTTTTCCGTTGTGCAGAATTGACCGGAGGCTGATTTTTTATGTATGAAACCATTACAGAACAGGCGCGTGCGGCGGTGACGGAGCTTTTGGAAACGGCGGCGCTGAGACCCGGAGACCTGTTCGTCGTCGGATGCTCGTCGAGTGAGATTGCCGGCGGGCACATCGGGCACGATTCCAGCGTTGCGTGCGCAAAGGCGGCGTATGCGGGGATCGCACCGGTACTGGCGGCAGCGGGGGTCTATCTCTGCGCACAGTGCTGTGAGCATCTGAACCGCGCCATCATCATGGAGCGCAAGGCCGCGGAACGGTACGGCTATGAGATTGTCGGCGTTGTCCCGCAGCCGAAAGCGGGCGGTTCGTTTGCAACGGTCACATGGGCAAACATGGAAGACCCGGTCGCCGTGGAAACGGTCTCCGCCCACGCGGGCATCGACATCGGCGGAACGCTCATCGGAATGCACCTGCGCCGTGTTGCGGTTCCCGTCCGTCTGAAAACCGAGGTCATCGGCGAAGCACGCATCCTTTGCGCAAGAACCAGACCGAAATACATCGGCGGCGAGCGCGCGCACTACGTTTTTGAAGACAGCGAAGCCTACAAGGTTTCCGAATGATCTGAACACAGGAAAAGAGGGAAAACGGTATGATGATGGGACCACCTCCGCCCGGCGGGCCGCACAGTGACAAATGGAAGGAACCGCTGCCGAAAAACATCCGGGAGGTTCCGGATTATCTGAAAAAGGTCATCGGCGGGACGGTACACCGCATGGGATATGTGTTCCGTGTCGTGTGGGAGACCAAGCACTGGATTTTGTTTGTCATGATGTTCATGACGCTGTACGACGGTGTTGCGCCTGTCATCAGCAACCTGATTTCCGCTTCGCTCATCAATGCGCTGGCGGATGCGATTCTGAACAAATCGATGGACGGATTTCAGATCTATCTGTTTTTGCAGTTCGGGTATCTGATCGTCAACAGCATTGTCCGGAACGTCTACAACATTCTCAACCGTATCGCCGGGGAGCTGGTGACCAATGAAATCAAGGTGCGCATCATCGAAAAGGCAAAAGATGTTGACTTGGCATCGTTTGACAACCCGGAATTTTACGAACGGCTGGAAAACGCCAACCGGGAAGCAGGCAACCGCCCGATCCAGATTCTCTCGAATCTGTTCTCGATGATCTCTACCTGCATTTCGGTCGTCATTTACATCGTTGTCATGGCAAAGATCCTGCCCGTTGCCCCCTTGCTCATCATTGCGGTCTCGATCCCGTCTGCCATCGTCAACTTCATCTACCGGCGCAAGAATTTCAACTATATGCGCCGCCGTTCCATTGACCGCCGCGAGATGAATTATTATTCCAATCTCATGGTCAACAAGGATATGGTAAAAGAAATCCGCCTGTTCGGTCTGTCCGGCCGCTTCATCGGCGGATACAAAACGGTGTTCGTCCGGTATTTCGGCGGGCTGAAAAAGCTGATCTGCGCCGAGGGCTTCTGGCATATCTTTTTCATGCTGCTGTCCACCGCGGTTAACTGTGTTCTCTATCTGTCGATTGCGAAGAATATCATCTTCGGCGACGGACAGGTCGGTGACTTTTCATTCTATACGGGCGCGCTCAATTCGATTGCGAACGGCGTTTCATCGCTCATAACGACCTCCGCGTCCATTTATGAGGGAACGCTGTTTATCGACAACCTGCTTCTGTTCATGAAAGAACGCAAAACGATTGTGCCGATTGCCGCGCCTGCAAAAGAACCTGCTTGCGCACCGGAATCCGTGTCGCCGGAAGTGATTCCTGCCGCCGAGAATGAGGCACTCCACGTCCGCCGGCACTGCGGACACCGCATCGTGTTCGACCACGTCTGTTTCCGTTATCCGGGCATGGACCGTGATGTCCTGCACGATGTCTGCGTGACGTTTGAACCGGGCGACACCTGCGTTCTGGTCGGTCTGAACGGCGCGGGCAAGACCACGCTCATCAAGCTTCTGACCCGTCTTTACGACCCCACCGCCGGAACGATATATCTTGACGGCGAGGACATCCGCCGCTACAACGTGGAAGAGCTTTATCAGATGTTCGGCATCATTTTCCAGGATTTCGGAAAATATGCGTTCACGGTGACGGACAATATCGCGTTCGGCGACATCAGCCGTCCGCTTGACATGGATGCGGTCAAGGATGCCGCTGTCAGCGCGGATGCGGATGCGTTCATTTCCGCATTGCCGGACGGCTACGCAACGCCCCTGCAGAGAATCTTCTCCGAGGACGGCAAGGAGCTGTCCATCGGTCAGTGGCAGAAGCTGTCGATCGCGCGGGCGTTCTATTCCGACTCCGATTTCCTGATTCTCGACGAGCCGACCGCTTCTCTTGACGCCATCGCCGAGCAGGAGGTCTTCCGCCAGTTCGATTCCCTGCGGAAAGACAAAACGACCCTGTTCGTCTCGCACAGACTGTCGTCCGCGACCGTGGCAAACAAGATTATCGTCATCGAAAACGGCCGTGTCGTCGAAGAGGGCGACCACGCCGCACTGATGCGGATGCGCGGAAAGTATTACACGCTGTTCTCCGCCCAGGCAAAGCGCTACATTTCCACCGCCGAGGACGGCCTCATCGCCGACGAAGACATGGAAGAAAGCCGCGCGGAATACCGCCATGCGCATCATGAGATGCCCCGGCAGGATGGAATGCCGCCGATAGGAGGAATGCCGCCGAGAGGTGGAAGACCGCCGGAGAACGGACGACCGCCGCGGGGTGGAGGAACGTCAACGTAAGGACGACGATGGCGATATTGCATTACGCAAAACGGTATCTTTCCGAAAAATCAAACACCACCCAAAAAGGTGCGGACTCCCGCACCTTTTCCTATATCCCCAAATCACATGATCCCCATCAGAACGCTCCCGGCCCAAAGCTCTTGGGCAGAAGCTCCGCAAGCGTGTATTCCTCATACCGAAACCCTGAGCCGTCGTCGCAGCCGAGCAGGACGAGAAAGGTTTCCGGGTCGCAGAATTCGCGCAGGGTCTGGCGGCAGACACCGCACGGGGCGCACATGGACGTGATGTTCCCGTGCTTTCCGCCGACAATAGCAATGGCGGAAAATTCTTTTACCCCCTCGCTGACCGCCTTATAAAGCGCAACGCGCTCCGCACAGCAGCTTGGGGAGAACGCGGCGTTTTCGACGTTGCATCCGGTATAGACACGACCGTCCGCTGTCAGCAGTGCCGCGCCGACGGTGTGATGGGAGTAGGGCGCATAAGCGTTTTTCATCGCGCGGACGGCACACCGGACGAGCATTTCCCCTGTGACTGCGACCGCACTGCCGCGGGCGGCGTCCTCGGTCTCAAAGCGTTTTTCCGCCTCCATATCGCCGTCGTAATACCAGGCGTCCTCCGCAACTCCCGCATCCTGCGGTGCCGCATCCTCCGGCGGCGGGGTCTGGGCGGCGGGGCAGAAGAGAAGCCGCAGCTCGTCCACAGAATCCACGATGTCATCGGGTTCTTCTTCCGGACATCCGGGAGTCTGGAGCGCACCGAAGCCCTGCCGCACCCACACAGTGTGCATTCCGACCGCCTTTGCCGGGGTAATGTCGTTGTCGATGCGGTCGCCGATCATGTACGCATCCGCCGCATCGCACCCCGCTTTTTCGCGTGCATAACGGAAAATACCCGTATCCGGCTTCATCATCCCGCAGTCGGCAGAGGATACGACAATGTCAAAATACTGCCGGATGCCGAAGTTCTCCAATCGCTCCTCCAGTCCCGTTTCCTGATTTGCGATCACGCCGAGCCGGAAATCCCGGGACAAATCCGCAAGAAGCTCCGGTACCCCCGGGTACAGCCGTTCCAATTCGTGCCGGTACGGTGCGACCCCGCCGTTTTCCGCGGAAAAACCGAAGCGCTCCGCGACCGTGCGGTACTGCGGCAGATGCGCGCGGGAAGCGTCACAAATGGCGTTGTAAATGTCCGCCGGGGTCAGGCCGAGTTCCTTTGCGCGCGCGGTCTGTGCCTGCTCGCGGCACCGCGTTTCCCACACGGCGGTTTCGTCGATTAAGGTATAGCCGATGTCGAAAAAGAGGGTGGTCATACGGTTTCATTGCTCCTTTCCAGAATGTAACGAAGCTCTGTGTTCGGTGTTCCCATGTGAATTTCCGCTTCGGTTCCGTCAAACACAAAGCCGTACCGTTCATAAAAGCGGATGGCGCGGTCATTTCCCCGCAAGACCCACAGCGCAATGCGCGGGTACTGCCGCAAAGATGCCGTCGCCGCATTCATCAGCGCATAACCGACTCCCTGCCCCTGATACGCGCGCAGGACATAGATGGAATACACCTCGCCCGTATCGGGAAGCGTTCCGTCCCGGTACGCACCGTATCCCGTAAATCCGACGACCCGCTCCCCGTCCTTTGCGACAAGGATGTTGTCCGGATAACGCTGTGCAATGGAAAGGCATTTTTCGTATGTCATTTTTGTAAGATAATCCGCATCCACAAGGCCGGCATACGTCTCCTGCCAGGCTCTGTGATGGACATACGCTTTTCCCTCAAGCTCCGCACGGGTGGTCATGGGTTTTACGGTAATCATGGTTTTGGCTCCTTTACTGATTGTATTGCTGTCTATATTATAACACAGATCGGGCGGGGATGCAAGGGGGAATGGTTTTTTCTTCCCATACAATTATAATAATCCGATTTTTCCATTGACTTTCCGTCCGATTTGTGGTATAATATAGTATCCGTATAAATCAGAAATCCCATTTTCAAAAGAACTGACAGAAAGGAACTCTTATGCATTGGTCAGAAGAACTTGCGCTCAAGGTCATTGAACGCAACCCCAACAAAGAAGAATATGTCTGCGCCGCAGGCATTAGCCCCTCCGGCAGCATTCATATCGGCAATTTCCGTGATATCGCCACCTCGTATTTCGTTGTGAAAGCGCTGCGCAAAATGGGCAAACGGGCGCGGCTGCTCTTCTCCTGGGACGAGTTCGACCGGATGCGCAAGGTTCCGGCGAATGTTGCCGCCGTCCGCGACGATTACGATCAGTACATCGGCCGCCCGTACACCGATGTGCCCAATCCCTTTTCCGACGACCCGGAGAACGAAACTTACGCCCAGCATTTTGAGGCGGAGTTTGAAAAGTCCATCAAGCGTTTCGGCATCGAAATGGACTACCGTCACCAGACCGAGATGTACCGCTCCGGCAAGTACGCAAAGTATGTCATCCACGCGCTGAAAGAACGCGGCAGAATTTTTGACATTCTCGACTCCCACAGAACGCAGGAAGCACAGCCGGGTGAGCGCGAAGCGTATTATCCCGTTTCCATCTACTGCCCCGTCTGCGGCAAGGATACCACGAAGATCACAAGCCTTACCGACGACTGCACCGAGGCGGAATACACCTGCGCCTGCGGACACTCGGGGCACTTCAACTTCACGACCGACTTCAACTGCAAGCTTGCATGGAAGATTGACTGGCCGATGCGCTGGCTTTATGAGGGCGTTGACTTTGAGCCGGGCGGAAAGGATCACGCTTCTCTGAACGGTTCCTACGACAACGCAAAGGACATCGCAAAGGAAATTTTCGGCTACGAAGCACCGCTGTTCCAGGGATACGAATTCATCGGCATCAAGGGTCAGGTCGGCAAGATGTCCGGCTCCTCCGGTCTCAATATGACCCCCGATCTCTTACTCAAGCTCTACCAGCCGGAGGTCATTCTGTGGCTGTATTCCAAGACGGAACCGCTCAAGGCGTTTGACTTCTGCTTTGACGACGGCATTCTGCGCCAGTATTTCGAGTTTGACAAGCAGCTGACCGAACTGCGCGAGGGCAAGCTGGACGAATACGGTCAGACCGTGCTTTACAACTGCGAGGTCGAGGGACGTTCTCCCGTGACCGTTCCGATGGGTCTGCTCGTACAGCTCGGCTCGGTCGTGGATTTCAATCCGGATATGCTGGAAACCGTCTTTGCAAAGATCGGCACGCCGTATAAAAAGGAAGATTTTGCCGACCGCGTTGACCGTGCAAAGTTCTGGCTGGAACAGTGCGCACCCGAAAGCGTCAACCGTCTGCGCACCACCCGCAACTGGGATGTTTACAACACCCTCACCGACGAGGAAAAGGAACAGATTTCCCGTCTGCACGCGCTGATTGCAAAGGGCGGTTATGACCTTGACACGCTCAACACCGAGCTTTACGCCATTCCGAAGGCAATTCTTGCCGATGCGGGCAAGACGGTTTCCGACAAGGAACTGAAAGGCATTCAGGGCACGTTCTTCAAGAACACCTACCGCCTGCTCATCGACAAGGAAAAGGGCCCGCGCCTGTACCTGTTCCTCTTTGCCATCAATCCCGAAAAGTACGTCGGTCTGCTTGATTTCTCCTATCCGATGACCGACGAAGAAAAGGCCGCCGCTGAAGCCGCCGCCGCACCCAAGGAGGAAGCCGTCACCGTCAACAACCGCGGTGCGGACGACCAGCCCGATGAGATCCCGCCCGTCAAGGAGACCGTTGATCTCGATACGTTCGCAAAGATCGACCTGCGTGTCTGCCAGATCGTCAAGGCGCAGGAGATCCGCAAGTCCCACAGCTGTCTGAAACTCACGCTTGACGACGGCAGCGGTGAGCCGCGCACCATCGTGTCCTCCATCAAGCACGAATGGGGCATTGACGAGCTGGTCGGTAAAAAGATCATCGTCATCGCCAACCTCCAGCCGACCCGTCTGACCGGTGTCACAAGCGAGGGTATGCTTCTCGCCGCAACGAACCACTCCTGCGGCTGTCAGCTTATCTTCGTGGATGACAGCGTACCCACGGGAACGGTCGTGAAATAATTTTCATATCTGCATCCAAACGCCATCGTTTCTGTATACGGTGGCGTTTTCTTTCTGTTTCTCTTGACAATCGGGGGAGAATGTGGTATGATAGTTTTGAGGGATGAGGGATGCAATGCTGTGGCAAGGATGGAAGCAGAACGGTTCGCATTCTCGCAAAAGTAAGGTTTTCGTTGAAACAACATACTACACATAACGAATGTTATCTTTCTTAAATTGACAGAACCCCCGTCATCCCACCTCAAAAAACAACAATCAAAAAGGAGACCCCCATGCGCATCACCGATATGATCACCCGAAAACGGGACGGTCAGGCTCTGACCGATAAAGAAATCCGAAATTTCATTGACGGCTATACAAGCGGCACCATTCCCGACTACCAGATGTCGGCGCTTCTGATGGCGATTTATTTCCGCGGTATGACCGAGGCGGAGACGGCAGTCTTGACCGATTGCATGGCGCATTCGGGTGAGATGCTGGATCTGTCGCGCTTTGGGGATTTGTCCGCTGACAAGCATTCGACGGGCGGGGTCGGGGACAAAACGACATTCATCGTGGCGCCTCTTGCCGCGTGTCTTGGCTGTAAAACGGCGAAAATGTCCGGGCGGGGACTTGGGCATACCGGCGGGACGATCGACAAGCTGGAAAGCATTCCCGGTTATCGCACATCGCTTGGGGGAGCGGAATTTCTTTCCCAGGTGGAACGCATCGGCGTGTCGGTCATCGGAGCAAATGCCGATTTAGCACCGGCGGACAAAAAGTTGTATGCTCTGCGGGACGTGACGGGAACGGTGGAATCTGTTCCCTTGATCGCATCGAGCATTATGTCGAAAAAGCTGGCGGCAGGGGCAAAGAACATCGTTCTCGACGTTACGGTCGGCAGCGGTGCCTTTATGAAAACGAAAGAAAACGCGGAAATTCTCGCCCGCGCAATGGTTGACATCGGCACACGGTGCGGCCGGCGCGTGACGGCGGTGCTGACCGACATGGATCAGCCGCTCGGCAGATGTATCGGAAACGCGCTGGAAATTGAAGAGGTCATCGCGTTTCTGCGCGGGGACGACCGTGGCCTTGACGATCTGCGCGAGGTTTCCCTGACCCTTGCCGCACATATGGCATCCCTTGCCCGCGGCATTCCGGCGGATGCGGCATACAAAGAGGCGGAAACTGCGTGGAAATCCGGCCGCGCTTATGAGACGTTCCTTGCATTCATCACCGCGCAGGGCGGGGATGCGGATTGGATCATAAATCCCGGAGCGCGGAAAAAAGCACCGTATGAAACGGTCGCAGTGGCGGAGCACACCGGTTATCTCTCCCACATGAACGCCGAGGAGGTCGGCATCACCGCCATGATGCTCGGTGCCGGCAGACAGAAAACCGATGACAAGATCGACCCGCTCGCCGGAATACGACTTTTGAAAAAGGCCGGGGACACCGTGTCAAAAGGAGACCCGGTCGCCGTTCTTTACACATCTGACAAAGCGTTGCTTCCCGCGGCGGAACGGCGTTTCTCGGCGGCACTGGAATACGCGGCGGAAAAGCCGGCGGAAAGGGCGCATATTCTTGGGGAGATTGCCGGTGATTTGCAGGAGAAATAACGATAATTAAAGAAAAGCGACGTTCATTACGTCTGTAGGGGCGCCCATATGGTTTCGCTTTGCGAAACCTTGCGTTCGTAACATATCGGTAAGATGTCGAAATATTATGAAAAATAATATTGATATATGTTTTCATACGATATTGACAGCATATCGTTTGGTAACGGACACCCAATGGGCGCTCCTACAGAGATAGAGGAAGGATACCTTTCAATTATCCGCTGTTCCTCACAGATCCAATATCATTAACCATCTTCGTCCACCGGACGAAATCAATCACGGGTTGTCGCAAACAGAAAATTTACTACAACCTCTTTACATTCCCCGCATTCTGTGATATAATTTTCATAACAGAAACCGAAGTTCCAAGGAGGAACGCTTTATGACATTTTTCTCCACACCCTGTGATATTCCGCGCCCTGTGCGGTGCTCGGAACGCACGCGGCGGTTTGCGCGTGATTCGCTGTCGGGCAAATACGGACGGGAGGCGCAGAAAACGCCTTATGTCCATCTTCCGAACGAGGAGATGACCGACGATGCCCATATAAATTATGATCGCGCGGTCATGGCGATCGCAAAAGAAGCACCCCTGCGCCTGTGTCGGGACGAAAACGGTCGGATCCTTGAAAAGCTTTCGGGTGCGGCAACACTCGGTGCCGCCATCGGGCACATTGTGCCGGCAACTTATGACGGTCAGAATCCCGTCTGCCCCTCCGTCAGCCATCTGACCTGCAATTTTGACCGCGTGGTCAGAGAGGGCATGAACGCATACAAATCGCGCCTTCTGGAACGCATGAAAGACGATACGCTCACGGAACGGCAAAGAAAAACGCTTTCCTCCCAGCTGAACGCATGGGAAGCGATGAAGGTCTGGCACACGCGCTATCTTGATCTCTTATCCGACTGCATGGAACACGCCGCCGCGGCGAGGGAGACGGACGAATACGAGGAATACCGCGCGCTTTACGACACCCTGTCGGTCGTGCCGTTTTCGCCTGCCGGGACGTTCCGGCAAGGGGTGCAGAGTATCTGGTTCACCTTTGCATTCATCCGCCTGTGCGGAAACTGGCCGGGCATCGGGCGCATGGATCTGATGCTCGACGACCTCTACCGTGCCGACCTTGCCGCCGGGCGCATGTCCGAGGACGAAGCGCGGGAGCTTCTGGCGCATTTCTTTATCAAAGGATGCGAATGGATCACCCTTTCCGGCCGCGGTTCGGGCGATGCACAGCATTATCAGAACCTGGTGCTCGGCGGGGTCGATGAAACCGGCTGTGACCGCACGGGCGACGTCACCCGTCTGATGCTGGAAATTGTTGAGGAATTTCCGATCGCGGATTTCCCGATCGCTGTGCGTGTCGGCTGGCATTCCCCCGCATGGATCACCAAAAAACTCGCCGAGGTCATCCGCCACGGAAGCGGTGTTGCGGCGATGTACAACGAAGATCTCGTCATTGACTCGCTCGTCGGGTTCGGCTACGACATACGCGAAGCGCGGAAATTTGCCAACGACGGCTGTTGGGAGGTGCAGATTCCCGGCAGAACGCGCTTTATTTACAGTCCGATGGATCTGTACGGAACATTTGAACGGGACATATTGCACCTGTGCGACGAAACGCCGGTCACATACGACACCTTTGAAGACCTGTATGCGGCGTTCCGGTGCGCGATGAACGGGATGCTGGATGCGTTCCACGCGGGCGCGGACCACTTTTTCGGCGACGGCACGACCGGGGTCATCGACCTCTTTGAGGACGGGTGTATCGAAAACGCGCGCTCCTACAACGACGGCGGCCCCGTGTACAACGTCTTCTCCCCGCACATGGGCGGCATTCCCGATACCGCGAATGCCATGTACGCCATCAAAAAACTGGTCTATGAGGAACAGCGGCTGTCCTTTGCAGAATTTATGACGATCCTCCGCAACGACTGGGCGGGGGAGGAGCCCCTGCGCCGCTATGTCCGCAGTCATTATACCTATTACGGCAACGACAACGACGAAGTGGACACGATCGCCGCGCGCATCATAAAAGATTACGTCGAGGACTGCCGCGTCGTCGAAAAACGCAACGACGTTCTGCGCCCGCCGGGCATCAGCACATTCGGACGGCAGATCGACTGGAAAGACATCCGTCCCGCCGCTCCCCACGGCTTCAAGCGGGGAAGCATTCTTGCCGGCAACATCAGCCCCACGCCGTCCACCGACCATGCGGGTGCGACCGCCATCATCCGCTCCGCCTGCAAAGCCGATTATTCCCGCCTGACCTGTGGCACGGTGCTTGACATCCGTCTCGACCCGAAAGCCGTCTCCGGGGAAAAGGGCATCACCGCCATCGAAAGTCTGCTCCGCGCGTTCAATGCCCTCGGCGGATTTTTCCTGCAGATCGACGTGGTCGACAACGCCGTCCTGCGCGATGCCCAGGAGCATCCCGAAGACCATGAATCCCTCGCCGTCCGCGTCTCCGGCTGGTCCGCACGGTTCGTCACACTGGATAAGAACTGGCAGGATATGGTCATTGAGAGAACGGCGCAGGGGATGTAAGGTTTTTTCAGTATTGCGCTGGGGGATTCCGGGATTTTGTTGTACGGTATTTCGGCGAAAACTATATATTGGCAAGGATACGGACTGAACGGTTCGCACAGAAAACCTTCCCTCTTGGGCGAAGATGCGGAGCATCTTCTGGGGACACGCGAAGCGGTGGATGAGGTATCAAGGCGGAAAATCTTTCGCACTGCTGTGAGTACTCCCGCTGTAAGTGTCCTATACAGATGTGCATAAAGCATTTGCTGATGATTGGAAAGAAAAGTATCTTTCTATACAGAACACAGAGAAAAATTTTTTGTTACCTACTGTACTTGTCACTTTGTGCGGGAGTACTGGAAGCAGTGCGAGAGATTTATTGATTTTTACCTCATCCACCGCTTCGCGTGTCCCCAGAAGATGCTCCGCATCTTCGCCCAAGAGGGAAGGTTTTCTGTGCGAACCGTTCAGTCTGCATCCTTGCAATAGTAAAGATTTCGCCGAAACAACACAGTACAAAATCCCCTGTTTGCATATTGCAAACGTTCGCACAGCGCAGAATAATATCCACCTCGCCCCATAAACAATCACATCCATCCCGAAACGGAGACCCCACTATGAATATAGAACAAATCCGCACCTCCATCCGCTCCGCCCGCACCTGTATGGGTATGGAATTCGGCTCGACCCGCGTAAAGGCGGTTCTCATTGATGAAGAACACAACGTCATCGCGGGTGGTGCTGTGAACTGGGTAAACCGGTTTGAAAACGGCATCTGGACGTATGACTTGTCCGATGCTGTGAAAAATATGCAGGCGTGCTTTGCCGCGCTGAAAAACGATGTAACGGAAAAGTACGGCGTACCGCTGGAAACCATCGGCTGTATCGGCATCTCCGGCATGATGCACGGGCTTCTGGCGCTGGACAGAAACGGCGACCCCGTCACCCCGTTCCGCACCTGGCGCAATACGATGACCGCGGACGAGTCGGCGTTTTTGTCGGAGCTGTTTGACTACACCGTGCCGCAGAGATGGTCGGTGGCGCACCTTTATCAGCTCATGAAAACGGAACCCCAAAATGCGGCGAAGATCGACCGCATCACGACACTTGCGGGATACATCCACCTGCTTTTGACCGGCGTTCACGCGCTCGGATGCTGTGAGGCGGCGGGGATGTTCCCGGTTTATGACACACCGGAGATCCCGGACACGCGCCCGGAATATTTTGCGCACATGACCGAAAAAATGGATGCGCTTGCCAAAAACACCGGAATGCCGTGGAAAACGACCGATATTTTTCCCGCCATCCTGCGCGCGGGTGAGAATGCCGGTGCTTTGACCGAAGCCGGTGCGCGTCTGCTTGACCCGACGGGCGGGCTGAAGCCCGGGATTCCGTTCTGTCCCGCAGAGGGCGACGGCGGAACGGGCATGGTCTGCACGGGCGGACTGGCACCGGGATACGCGACCGTGTCGGCGGGAACCTCGACGTTTGCGCTGTTCGTGCTGGACAAACCCCTGTCCCACGCAAATCCCGAGGTCGAGACGACCGTCACCCCGTGCGGCACGCCCGTTGCGGAAATTCAGTCCAACAACGGCACCTCGGAGCTGGATTCGTGGGTCGGAATTATTTCCGCCGCGATGGAGACCCTTGGCTGCAAAGCCGATGCGGGGGAGATTTATGCTCTGCTTCTGTCCTCTGCAATGAAAGGGGAATCCGACTGCGGCGGTCTGCTTGCGTACAATTATCTGTCGGGTGAGCATCTGACCGGATTTTCGTCGGGACGGCCGCTGTTTGCGCGGAAAAGCGACAGCCGCCTGACCCTTGCCAACTTCATGAAAACACAGCTGTTTGCCATTTTCGCACCGCTGGCATACGGATACCGGCTTCTGCGTGATGAGGGTGTGAACGTGACGAACATCCGCGCGCACGGGGGTCTGTTCCGTACCCGTGATGCGGCACAGCCGGTGTTGTCGGCGGCACTCGGCGCACCTGTTTCCGTCTCGGAGGAAGCGGGAGAGGGCGGCCCGTTCGGCTCGGCACTGCTTGCGGCATACGCAAAATACTGTGCGGAGACCGCGGACGTGCGCGAAACGCTTCCCGTGTATCTGGAGACCCGCGTGTTCGCAAAGAACAAGAGCATCACCGTCACCCCGGACGAAGCGCTCACCCGCGATTTTGCCGCATAC
Organism: Clostridia bacterium; assembly: GCA_017481495.1. Lineage (GTDB taxonomy): Bacteria > Bacillota > Clostridia > Oscillospirales > CAG-272 > RGIG3925. Next base: position 32,684 of record JAFUPC010000004.1, on the reverse strand, counting down.
ATGGATGCTTACGTCCGCGGACTGCCCATCGAACGCGCGGCGACGGAATGTCTGTGAAGCGATACACATAAATAAGTGAAACGATACACAATAAATGTGAAACGATAAACACACAAAGGAGGATTTCACGATGTCTTCCCATGAGAAAACCGTTATGACCCCTGCGCAGCGTGTTACGACCGCGCTGACGCTTGGCATTCCCGACGAAATTCCGACGTTTGAGCTGGAATTTCAGCTCTCCGAAGAGTTTTTCGGCTATCCGCTGGACGATGTGCGCCTGCACAGGGAAAACCGCGCCGCCTATTCCCAAAAAGAAATCGAAGCCTTTACCATTGCTCTTGCCGACAGATATGCCCGTGTTTACGGAAACAAAACCGCATATGAGATGGGCGGCGACGTTCTGTCGGGAGTCGCCGAAAAGGATGCCGCGCCCGGTCTTGATTACGGCATCATTCCGATCTACGCGCCCGACTGGTGGGAGCCGGAATCCCCTGTGACGAAGATCTTTCGCCGCCGTCTGCGGGAGCATTTCGGGAACACGCGGCTGTTCGGCTGTCACGGCGACGGCACGTTTGCCATTCCGGACGGCAATCAGATGTATGAATTTGCCTACCGCACCGTGGACGACCCCGAGGGTTTGTGCGCGGAAGCGCGGGTCATGGCGGACAACGCCATCCGGGCAAATCTGCGCCAGCGGGAAGCGGATGTGGATGTCGTTCTGCTCTGCTCGGATTACTGCTACAATTCCGGTCCGTTTCTCTCGCCTGCCATGTTTGACGAATTCATCATGCCGTATCTGTCCGACATCTGCCGCGAAAGCCGTGCGGCGGGACTGTATGTCATCAAGCACACGGACGGCAACATCATGCCCATTCTCGACCGCCTCGTCGAAGCCGGCCCGCACGCGCTCCACTCCATCGACCCGATGGCAGGCGTGGACATCCGCGAAGTCAAACGGCTTTACGGAAACCGCGTTGCCCTGTGCGGCAACGTCCACTGCGCCGCGCTCCAGACCGGCACCGATGAAGACGTGCGCCGGAGTGCGGAATACTGTCTGCGCTGGGGCGGAGAGGGCGGCGGCTACATTTTCGCCACCAGCAACGTCCCGTTCAAGGGAATGCCGCCTGAGCGGTACCGGATGATATTAAATATATGGAAGGAAATGCGGCGGTATTGAGGGGGGAATTTGTACTGTTTGAGGTACTGCTGTCAACTTAAAGGCGACAATGCTGTTTTGCAAGGAAAAATAACGAAACAGCGACAGTTACGCCTTCCTTGATGAGGGAAGGTGGCACGCGTTAGCGTGACGGATGAGTCGTTGTGGGAGAACAAACGAAAAAATATCCGAAAATCTATATTGGGAGATTTCCCAATCGGTAAATTCATCCTGTTTTTATATATTCTTATTGCATAAAGAGCGAAAATATATCTTTAGGTATCATATTCCTGCTGTTGTGGTACGAAAACGATGGTTTTGTTTACCCACAACGACTCATCCGTCTTCCGCCATTCGGCGGAATCCACTCTTCCCCTGTTCAGCTTCGCTGAACGTAACAGGGAAGGCGCAGTCGCCTGTACGTCTGTCTTTCTATCATAACCGTTCATCGTCGCCTATCAGTTACCCGAATCTCCTCTCCCATCTCCATCCCCCAAAAAACAAAACTCCAAAGGACACTCCGATTATCATGAACATTCTGAAAAAACACACCCCCGCCGTCATCGGTGCGGCGGTCGTACTGATCCTTGCCATCCTTGCCGTCGCGTTCTTGCCCGGAACGCTTCAGCGTATGGAATTCCGTTCCTCGTTTGAAGCCGGTATGCGGTTTCTGGAAGAACTCAATTACGAGTCCGCCATCGTCGAATTGAAAAAGGCGTACAATATTGACCCCTATCATATGGAGGTCAGAAACAGCATCGAGATCGCGTATAACGCCCTGATCGAGCAGTGCATTGCCGAAGGCAACTACGAGCAGGCCGAGCGGTATGCGCTGGAGCTGGAAGAATTTTTGGCGGGTCTTCCCGATGCCGTGGAACGGACACCCGATGCGGGCGAGGAGGTCGTGATCTCCGACCCGGCAATGGAAGCGGCCATCCGGCTGAATCTCGGAAAGGAGACCGGTGCGCTGACAATGGCGGATCTGGAATCGGTTTTGTATTTCAACACGGACGGAATGGAGCTGACCGATCTGACGGGACTTGCGTTGATGCCGAATCTCGAACAGGTGGTGCTGTACGGGGAGACCGGTGTCACGGATCTTTCGCCGCTTGCATCGCTTACGAACCTGAAAACGCTGATCCTTTATCCGTTCGCCGGCACCGATCTTTCCGTTCTTGCCGATCTGACCGGGCTTGAACTGCTGGCACTCTGGGCAAACGTGGATTACGACGCCGATCCCGTCGTGTACCCCGGACTTGATATTTCGGTACTTGCGCATCTGACGAAACTGCAGTATCTGGAGTTACAGAACTTTGCCGTCGGAGACATTTCCGCGCTCGGCGGACTGACGGAACTGCGGGAACTGGTGATTCTGAACTGTGGGGTCACGGATCTTTCGCCGCTTGTGCCGCTTACCGGTCTGACTTCCTTGCAGCTGACGAACAACCCGATCGCGGATCTCTCGCCGCTTGCCCGTCTGACTGCACTGACGTCCCTCGATCTTTCCACCTGCGGGATCACGGATCTCACAGAGCTGTCAAGCCTTACGAATCTCACGAGACTTGAGATCTGTTACAACGACATCACCGATGTCACCCCGCTTTCGCCGCTTGTGAATCTGGAATATCTGCGCATGGACTGGAACCGGGTCGCGGATCTTTCCCCGCTTGCGCCGCTGACGAATCTGACATATCTGGAACTGACGGGCAATGCGTTCGTTGACATCTCGCCGCTTGCGGGCATGACGAAGATGAACCGCCTGTATCTCAACCAGAACAACATCACCGACCTGTCGGCACTGTCCGGCATGACGGAGCTGGATTATCTGGACGTTTCCACGAACAATTTCACCGACATCACACCGCTTGCGGGACTGGTGAATCTGCATACGCTGTATATTGATTACAGCAACAAAGTCACGTCCTTTGAACCGCTGTCAAACCTGACCGCCCTTGAAACATTGTACATGACGAACTGCGACCTTGGGGCGGGAATCGCCTATCTGGCGCCGCTTGTCAATCTGGTTTCGCTTGGGCTGTACGACAACGCCATCACAGACATTTCCGTTCTGTCCGCCATGAGCAAACTCGAAACCCTTGACATCATGTACAACGAGATCACAGACCTGTCACCACTCGCCGGGCTGACAAACCTGAACCGCCTGCACATCATCGGCAACCCGGTCACGGACACGAGTGCGGTCGCGCACGTGGAAAACATTTACCAATAATAAAGGAGGAATCGAACATGACCACCGACATCCGTGTCGCAAACGAATTTCTGGAATCGCTGATCCTGCACCCGAAAACCGCGGGGGAAGTACGGGGCGGCGAGACGCTTTTTTATCCGTGGAACGAAAATATGCCGTATTCCTCCGATATTTATGCGGCGGAAATCGAAAAGGAACCGGGGCGGGATTTCGTCATTCTGAACTTCGGCGACATCCAGTGCCACGACGGGGAAGCGTTCTCCGAGGTGGGCGAATTTGCCGAGGAAACGATGGAAAAGCTCATCCGGAAAACGAACCCCGACCTCATCACGCTGACCGGCGACAACGCGTTTGATTCCTTTGCGTATCTGCGCCTGATCAACTTCCTTGACAGCTACGGCATTCCGTGGGCGGCGGTCATGGGAAACGCCGATCACACCGGTCTTGTCAGCGAATTCTGGGGCGCGTACCGTATGGCGGAAGCGAAGCACTGCCTGTTCGATTACGGCCCGAAACTCCGCGACGACGGCGATATGGGATACGGCAACTATATGGTGAATATCACGGAAAACGGTCGTGTCGTCCACACGCTGTTCTTCGTCGACACGCATCACGAGGACGAAATGCAGGCGGGCAGCTACGACCATCTCTATAACAGCCAGATTGCGTGGTACAAGTGGGCGGTGAACGGCATCACGGCGGAATGCGGGAGAATTGTTCCGAGTACCGTGTTTATGCACATTCCCGTGCCGGAATACCGCGACGCGTGGGAAGCGGCGCTTGACCCGAACACGGGAAAGCCCGCAGCACCGTATGCGGACGAGCTGTTCTGCTGTGTCAACGAAACGATGGGGTATCCCCGCTTCAACAACGGGTTCTTTGACGTCTGTCATGCGCTTGGCAGCACGAAAACCATGCTCTGCGGTCACGACCACGTCAACTGCTTTGCGCTCCCCCACCGCGGCATCGTCCTTGCCTACACGATGAAGACCGGGTACGGATGCTACTGGACAAAGGAACTCAACGGCGGCACGACGGTCACGGTCACAGAAGACGGCGCGGCGCGCGTTGCGCATCATTATATTGACCCAAAAGCATCGCAGGTGAAGAAATTCTTGCTTGATTATTACGGAATCAACCGGTATGGGGAGGGAGTCAGGCCGCATTTTACCAAAGAAACGGAATGATTGTTTGACAAAATATCATTTCACACTTGACAGGACGGAAATTCTATGCTATAATCATACTGAAAAACAGATTCCGGAGGTAGGTTACGAAAAGAAAACGGATGCGCATGATACTTTTGGGTATGCTCATCGCAGGATGTCTTCTGACCTCCGGCTGTCGGGCGGATGACGGGAACGCGGATGCAGATGTTCCCGTTTCCTCTGAAACCGTGGAAGAAACGGTGTCGGCGGACATCGGCGAGGTATGTATGGGAATCTTTTCGGAAATGTATCCTTGGGCGGAGATTCGCGGTTCCGTGCTCACGGACGTGGACGGGGACGGAACGGAGGACATGATCGTTCTGTACGATTCCCCCGCAACCGACGAAACAAACATGGCGGCGCTGGTTCTGACCGAACCGGAATGGCTTGCAAGCGTCCTGTGCTTTGCCGTGACGGATGCGGATTCGGAATACCGTTTCCGTTTCAGCGACAATCTCCGACCGACGGCAACAGAACGCGGTGTCAGCTTTCTGATGGATGAATCCGTGCAGGATATGACGGTGCAGTACACGCTGACATATGAAACGAACGTCGCGGAGAATGCCGTTTCGGTGAAGATCGAAGCGGAACCATATACAACCGAATAAAACAAGAGCCGGTGTCACGAATGCGCACCGGCTTTATCATTTCTATGAATCTTCTGTTTTATTTCCCATTCAACCTCGCCGCATTGCAGATGCACAGCATACAGACTCCGACGTCACCAAATACCGCCGCGCCCATGCCGGTCACGCCAATGGCGCCGAGGATGAGGATGATGCCTTTGATGCCGAGGGCGATGACGATGTTCTGTCTTGCGATGCGCATTGTGCGGCGGGAGATGTGGATGGCTTCTGCCGCTTTGGCGGGGGAATCGTTCATGATGACGACGTCTGCCGCTTCCATTGCCGCATCGGAGCCGAGCGCACCCATGGCGCATCCGATGTCTGCCATCGCAAGCAAGGGGGCATCGTTGATGCCGTCGCCCAGACACAGAAGCGTTCCGTCACCGGCTTTTGCTTTCAGCAGTTCCGCGGTTTCCATTTTTTCGTCGGGGAGCAGAGAAGCGTGACAGCCGTCCAGTCCCAGCGCATCGGCAACGGGTTGTGCCGCACCGGGGGTGTCGCCGGTCAGCATATGGATTTCCTTTACCCCCGCACATCGGAACGCGCGGACGGCATCGGCGGCATCGTCCTTGACGGTGTCCTCAAGCCAGAGCGCACCGAGATATTTGCCGTCGGATGCCAAATACACCGTACATACGGCGGGATTTATGTGAGAAGCGTTTACGTTTATGCCATTTTCCGTCATCAGAAGCGCATTGCCGCAGAGGACAGTTTTCCCATCCGATACACAGCGCACGCCGCGGCCGGATAACTCGGCGGAATTGTCTGCTTTGAACGGTGTGATTGCCGCATCGGGTGTCCGCATCTGATATTCCCGCAGGATACCCCGTGCCGCGGGATGGGAGGAATACTGTTCGGCTTCTGCCGCCAGGGCAAGCAGGGATGCTTCGTCCCCGTCCTCCGCCAGAATCGCCGTTACACGGAATTCCCCGCGCGTGAGCGTTCCGGTCTTGTCGGTGGCGACGACGGCGGTTTTCGACAGTGCTTCGATCGCACGGGAGCCTTTGATGAGAATGCCCTTTTTCGATGCCCCGCCGATACCGCAGAAAAACGACAACGGCACGGAGATCACAAGCGCACACGGACAGGAAACGACAAGGAACGTCAGCGCGCGGTGAATCCACACGCTCCACTCACCCGTGACAAGCGACGGAATGACGGCAAGCAGGACGGCGGCGCAGACGACAAGCGGCGTGTAAACACGGGCAAAGCGCGTAATGAACGCCTCCGTGCGGGTCTTTTTCGAGGATGCGTGCTCCGCTAAATCGAGGATCTTCTGCACCGTCGATTCTCCGGCGGTCTTTGTCACGCGGATGCGCAGAACGCCGTCGGTTGAGATACAGCCTGCTGCCGCATTGTCGCCGGGTACAACGGGACGGGGAACGGATTCGCCGGTCAGCGCGGCGGTGTCGAGATTCGCTGTTCCCGAGGTCACTTCGCCGTCCAAAGGAATGCGCTCTCCCGGATGCACCTCAATACACGCACCGATGCCGACCGCTTCCACGGGAACTTCCTCTGAATCGCCGTCTTCTTCGCAGATGATGCGCGCCGTGTCGGGACGGATCTCCATCAGCGACCGCACCGAGGAACGGGTTCTGCCGACCGCGACGTCTTCCAGCCATTCGCCAAGGGAGAACAGAAGCATGACCACAACACCCTCCGCATATTCCCCGACACAGAACGCGCCGACGGATGCCAGCGACATGAGGAAATTTTCGTCAAACACCGCGCCCCGCAGAAGATGCTCCGCAGATTCGAGAATCGTCTTCCAACCGACCAGCAGATAGGGGATCAGGTAACAGATGAGATACACAAACCACGGAAAATTGGTGAAACGCTGTAACAGGATACACAGAGCGAGCAGAACGCCGCCCGCGAGGATCACCGGCAGGGAATGTTCCTCCTCTCCCTCTCCGTGTTCATGTCCGCACCCGCAGGAGCATCCGCAGGCACCGTCATCGTCGTCCGCGCAGTCGGAGCAGGAGCAGGTATGAGGAGCGGCAGGGTGTTCTTCTTCGCCGCGGCAGTGGCCGCCCGAGCAGTGACCGCCGTGACAACCGTCGCTGTGACACGCGTCAATGTGACGGCAGCACGTTTTTTCTTTTTGTTCGGTTTCGTTTGTGCAGGTGCAATTGTGTTTTTCGTTTTTCATTGCAGGCTCTCCGTAATTATTCCATAATATGTTCCATGCCCATTTCGAGAATGGTCTTGACGTGATCGTCGGCAAGCGCGTACAGCATCGCCTTTCCGTCCCGGCGGAACCGCACGAGCCGCGAGGAACGCAGAACGCGCAGCTGATGAGAAATTGCTGACTGGGTCATCGAGAGGGCATCCGCGATGTCGCCGACACTCATCTCGCCGTTGGAGAGGGCGTACAGAATTTTGCAACGCGTGCTGTCCCCGAAAATCTTGAACAGCTCCGCCAGGTCGCAGAGAGTGTCCTCATCCGGGTTGTCGTTCGGTTCGGTACAGTCTGTGCAGACTGCGCCCGCGCGGGGGTGACAGTGTTCCTCTGTGTGGGATACAGGGGCGCAGGATTCGTGCTCGGTGCAGGCGGTTTTGTTGTCAATATTCATGGACGGTTGTTCTCTCTTTCATATGAGTATTTGTTCATGCGTTTATTATAACACAGGAACAGGGTTTTGTCAATACCCTGCGGAAAATTTCTTTGATTTTTTCTCATGTAACAAATCCGTTACAATTTTTCCCATTCCCCTTTACAGAATAGAAAATCTCTGATATAATTATTGTATCCATAAATGAGGGGGATCTTCTGTCCGATGAAACGTGTATTTCTGATCGTTCTTGACTCGCTTGGCGCGGGTGCGCTGCCGGATGCCGCATCCTTTGGAGATGCCGCCGCAAATACTATCCGCTCCATTTCCGCCGACCAGGCATTTTCCGCTGATGTTCTGTGTTCGCTTGGGCTTGGCAACATCGCGGGACTGGAATTTCTCGGCAGAACCGACACCCCGCGCGCCGCCCACGGACGCTGTGCGGAGCGTTCTCTCGGCAAGGACACGACCGTCGGACATTGGGAGATCGCCGGTCTCATCTCCGAAACACCGTTCCCGACGTACCCCGACGGATTTCCGAAAGAAATTCTCGAACCGTTTGAACGCATCACGGGACGCGGCATTCTGTGCAACCGCCCGATGTCCGGCACGGAGTGCATTCAGAAATACGGGGAAGCGCATATGCTGACCGGCGACCTCATCGTCTACACCTCCGCCGACAGCGTGTTCCAGATCGCGGCGCACGAGGACATCGTTCCGCCGGAAACGCTGTATGCCTACTGCCGTGCCGCCAGACGGCTTCTCACGGGGGAACACGGCGTTTCCCGTGTGATCGCGCGTCCGTTTACCGGTGAGCCCGGACATTTTTCGCGCACTTCCAACCGCCGCGACTTCTCCCTGCTTCCGCCCGGAAATACCCTGCTTGATGCCCTCTCATCAGCTGGTCTTGATACGCTTGCCGTCGGAAAGATCACGGACATCTTCGCCGGCCGCGGCATTACGCAGGCGATATTGACCCATTCCAACGAAGAAGGCATGGCCGCTGCCGACCTGCTCGTCGGAAAGAATTTCCGCGGGCTGTGCTTTATCAATTTAGTGGATTTCGATATGCTGTGGGGACACCGCAACGACGTCTCCGGCTATGCCGCCGGCATTGTCGCCTTTGACCGCTGGCTCGGAAGATTTCTTGACAAGCTCCGCCCGGACGACCTGCTCATCATCACCGCCGACCATGGCTGTGACCCCGGGGATGACAGCACCGACCACACGCGGGAATACACGCCGCTCCTCGTTTACGGAAACGGTGTGAAGCCGGTAGATCTTGGCACCCGCGCCTCGTTTGCCGACATCGGAAAATCAGTTGCCGGGGTGCTTGGCGTGGATGCCGGGATCGCGGGGGAGAGTTTTACCGGAGAGATTTTTTGATATTGAGGTAATGCTGTCAACTTAAGGGACGGGACACCCCACAAAAATCCTCGAAATCGCATCCATATCAACATCATCACCTTTCATCTGACACCATCGTCTTAAAGAACCCAATCCAAACTAAAAAGGATCTACGCCCCACCCTGCGCAGATCCCTTTTTTTATTCTCCAACCTCCTCCATCCGAAAATAATTGTGCTACCATCTTGCAAAAAACCGCATTTCATGGTATAATCATCATAAAGAATACAGAGAACCTATCAGAAAGGATGAATAAACAATGAAACAACTGTGGTATACCTCTCCGGCATCGGTATGGGAGGCGGCACTGCCGCTTGGAAACGGGCGCTTCGGGGCGATGATCTTCGGGGGCGCAAAGGAAGACGTGTTCCAGTTAAACGACATCACGCTGTGGTCGGGCGGGCCAGATGACGGGGCAGACCGGCAGGATGCTTATACTTATCTGCCCGAGATCCGGCGGCTGGTCAGGGAAAAGGACTTCGCCGCGGCGCAGAGAATGATCATTGACCACTTCACAGGCATCAAGGACGATACCTATTACGGCTCGTATGCAACGATGGGCGACATTCATGTCACGATGCACCACGCTGACGAATACACGGACTACCGCCGTTCGCTGTCCCTGGACGAAGCGTTGGCGGACACGGCGTATACGGTGGACGGGGTACGTTATGCAAGAGAGCATTTCATCTCCGCCCCCGCGCAGACGTTTGTTTCCCGCTACACCGCCGACAAACCGGGCAGCATCGGCATGACGGTCTCTTATGAACGCCCCCTGACAGAAGTTTCCGTTTCCGACGGCGATCTTGTGGTCACGGGAAAAGCGGGCGAGAGCGGCGATATGCGCTTTACGGTGCGTATCCGGGTACTGACCCGCGGCGGAACGGTTACGGCGAGCGCAGACGGAACATCGCTTGTCGTGGACGGTGCCGATGAGGTGCTGATCCTGGTTGCCGGCGGAACGGATTACATTCCGGACGCTTCCGCAAATTACAAGCGCGATGACCCCGCGGTGATGGTGCGCTTTACGCTGGACGCGCTGTACCCCGACTTCAACGTCATCCGCGCGGCGCACATTGCCGACTACAAGTCCTATTTTGACCGTGTCTCGCTGGACATCGCCGGGGAATCCCGCGACGACCTGCCGACCGATGAACGCATCATCCGGATGTCGGAGGACGAAAATGTCAACGACATCGGTCTTGTCATGCTCTATTACCAGTTCGGCCGCTATCTGCTCATCTGCTCCTCCCGCCCGGACAATATGCTTCCCGCCAATCTCCAGGGTATCTGGAACAAGGACATGAAAGCTCCGTGGAATGCGGACTACCATTCCAACATCAACGTGCAGATGAACTATTGGCCGGCAGGCCCCGCAAACTTAATCAAGTGTATCGACCCGCTCTGCCGCTACATCGAGGGTCTGGTCGAAAACGGCCGGAAGACCGCACGGGCATACTACAATGTGGACGGCTGGATGTCCGGCATGAACAACAACGTCTTCGGGCATACCTCACCCGGTGCGGGCGCGCCGTGGGGACAGTTTTCCGTCGCGGGCGCATGGCTGTGTACACATCTGTACGAGTCCTACGCATTCACGCAGAACAAAGACGTTCTTGCGCGCATCTATCCGGTCATCCGCGAAAACGTGCTGTTCAGCTTAAACTCTCTGATTGAGGATGAAAACGGCTATCTCGTCACCTCCCCCTCCGCTTCTCCGGAAAACACCTACCGCACCGAGGACGGTCTGGAAGGCTGGGTCTGCGAGGGCGCGACGATGGATCTTCAGATCATCCACGAGACGTTCCGGGAACTCGTTGAGCTTGGACACATTCTCGGCGGCGACGAGGAATTTCTTGCCCGCGTGGAAGCGGCAGACAAAAAACTGCGTCCCCTGCGCATCGGTGCGGCGGGACAGCTGCAGGAGTGGTCGGGCGACTGGGATCTTCTGGCATCCGAACGCAATCACCGCCACGTCTCCCACCTGTTCGGTCTGCATCCCGGCACAATGATCACGCCGGAGGATACCCCCGACCTCATCGAAGCGGCAAAGAAAACGCTGGAGCTGCGCGGCGACGACGGCACCGGCTGGTCGCTTGCGTGGAAGATCAATTTCCGGGCGCGGCTCGGCGACGGCAATCACGCCTACCGCCATATCCGGCGTATTCTCCGCTACGCGGGCGGAAGCGAGGGAAAATTCAACTACGCGACCGGCGGCGGAACGTATGCGAATCTGTTTGATGCGCACCCGCCGTTCCAGATTGACGGCAACTTCGGCGCGACCGCCGGTATCTGTGAGCTGCTTCTGCAGTCCCACCGTGTATACGAAAACAACACCTACGTTCTGTATCTGCTCCCCGCACTGCCCGATGCGTTTGCCGACGGCTGTGTAAACGGTCTGTGCGCGCGCGGCGCGTTTGAAGTGTCGATGACGTGGAAAAACGGTACGCTGTCTTGGGCGGAAATCACCTCCCGCGCCGGTCGGCCGTGTGTGGTGAGAGGAAACTACACCGTGCTTGCGGGGGGAGAACCGATTGCTGTGACATATAAGGACGGTCTCACCCTCTTTGATACGGCTGTGGGGGAAACCTATATGCTTTGTCCGATTGCGTGATCCCAACGGGAGGAAATTATAAATAATAATGAAACGATTTTTTGCAAATCTCGGGAAAGCGGTGCTTTACTGCCTTGCGTTTCTGTTCTTTCAGGTGCTGGCAGTCTACGGACTGACGGCTGTACAGGTGCTGCTGTCCTTTTTCGGCGGCATGGGGCTGGGCATGGGCGCGGCGGTGTGGATCGGGGATAACATGGTCGCCCTCTCCACGCTCCTCTCGTGCGCCTTGACCTATCTCGGTCTGTGGATGTTCTTTGTCCTGCGGCGGAAACATCTGTCGCGCGAGGTCGGGTTTGCCCGTCTGCCAAAGCCCTTATCTGCCATTCCGGCACCGTTCTGCGCGGGATTCGGTCTGTGCATCCTTTCCACGTTCCTCATCTCCTATATCCCCATCCCGCAGTCCTGGGCGGACAGTTATGAAGTCTACTCCGGCTCCATCGTCTCCGGGGAAATGTGGCTGACCGTCATCGCCACGACTTTCTGCGCACCGCTTGCGGAGGAACTCATCTTCCGGGGCCTGATCTACACCCGCCTGCGCCGCGGAATGCCCGTCGGCATCGCCGCCCTCCTCTCTGCTCTTGCGTTCGGTGCCCTGCATGGAACGATGCTCCACCTGCTCTATACCATCCCGATGGGTATCATTCTGTGCCTGTTCTATGAAAAATACCGCTCCCTCTGGGCGCCCGTGCTTCTGCATATGGGATTCAACCTCTGCGGATGTGTCCTCGGCTATTACCCGATGGATACCGTCGGCATGATTGTCGGGTTCCTCTGTATCGGCGCGTATCTGACGGTGATTGGATTCGTCATGATGGGATGGTATCGGAGAGAGAGGCGGGAAGTGGAGTAAGGGACTTGGGTGTGGATGCAGTCAAATTAAAAAGAGGAGATTCACCCCGTCATCCGAAAAAAATCACCTCCCCGGCACAAAAACCATACCTTTTCTTCCACGAAAAGATTGACAAATCCCGCATTTGATGATATAATAGAATAAGCATATTTGACTGAAAAAACTGCCGCTGTCCGTGTTTTTTCACAAAACAGCCACCGTGGCACAAAAGGTATACCTTCCGTGCCACGGAGAAAACCAAAAATGGAGGACAAATCATCATGATGAACCGCAAAGCCATCTCTGCATTGACTCTTCTCCTGCTTGCGTCCGTTGCCGTTTCCTGCGGTGACAGCGATGCCGGCAATACCGTTGAAACCACCGGCTCCGCATCGACCGAGCCTGTTGTCACGGAAGAACCGACCGAAGCCGATCTCCGTGCCGCCATTCCCGACAATCTGCCCGAAACCGATATGCAGGGCTACCAGTTCCGTATCTGGACCCGTGACCGTTCCGACTTTGTCGAGGACATCGGTGTTGATATAGAAGAGACCGGTGACGTCGTTGACGATGCCATTTATTCCAGAAACAAGACCGTTGAGGAACGCTTCAACTGCGAACTTGTCCAGCGCGCCGTCGACGACCAGGGGATTTCTGCCGAAGTCACGAAGTCCATTTCCTCCGGTGACGACTCTCACGATGTCGCACTCGGTCAGGTTATTACGATGCCGAACCTCTGCACCGAGGGTTACTTCCTTGACTGGTATGAAGATCTGCCCTACGTTGACCTCTCCCAGCCGTGGTACATCGGCAACGCTGCCGAAGCACTCAGTGTCAACGGTCATGCCTACTCCATGATCGGCGAGCTGAACTTCAGTGTCATGCGCTTCACCTACTGTATGTACTTCAACAAGAACATCGCCGCAAACTACGATGTGGAAAACCTTTACACCGTTGTTCAGGAAGGCCGCTGGACGATCGACTATCTGCGCAACATCTGCCTTGAGGTCTACAACGACTTAAACGGTGACGGCACAAAGACCGAAGACGACCTGCTCGCACTTTGCGGCGACCCGTATTCTGCTGTCGTTACTTATCAGTATTCCTTTGAAAATCCGCTGTTCACCATCGGCGAGGACAAGCTTCCCGCGCTGACCTATGACTTTGAAAAAGCATACGACATTGTCACCAAGCTCAACGACATCTACTGGAACACCGCCGGTGCCCTGACCAAAGACTGGAGCTCCGGTTACACTGCATGGGACAACGGCACTCTGCTCCTCAAGACCGGTCTGTTCTCCAGCGCATCCGGCTACCGTGACCTGGAATTTGACTTCGGTATCATTCCGTATCCGAAGTGGGACGAAGCACAGAAGTCCTACTACACGATGAGCGACGGCGCGCACGACGTTATGACCGTGCCGATCACCTGCGGCAATGTTGAGTATGCTTCCATGATCATCGAAGCGATGAACGCCGAGACCTACAAGCAGGTCGTTCCCGCATACTACGACACCGCGATGAAGGTCAAGTACTCCCGCGACGACGAATCCGGTCAGGTTCTCGACCTGCTCATGGACAGCCGTGTGTTTGACTTCGGTTATATTTACAACACCGGTCTTGCGTTCGTCATCCAGAACCTTGTCTCCGCGAACAGCAGCAACACCGAATCTTCCTACGCCTCCAAGATGAAGACTGCCGAAAAGCAGTATCAGGAGATCATCGACGCCTACCTTGATCTTGAATAAGTTCCTTTGAAGGAACCGAAGCTATATTCATGCAGTAACCTCTGGCTTTGGTTTCATATAATAAGATACTGAAAGGGTTCACGCTCCGTTTTGGACGGTGTGAACCCTTTTCGCATTTTGTAATCCACCAATGTCTTGACACCTATCTTGACAAATCAACAGAAATTTTCAAAAATATATAGACATTCGCCCTTTTTTGTGATATAATATCATATATTATAATTTATAATATAGTTTATTCCCAAAGGACTGAAACCGATATGAATCCATACAATTATACAATGCTCTGTGATTTCTACGAGCTGACAATGGCGAATGGCTATTTCATCTCCGGAAAAGGAGACGAAATTTCCATCTTTGATGTGTTCTTCCGGAAGATTCCCGACGGCGGCGGATATGCGATCGCGGCGGGGCTGGAGCAGGTGATCGACTATGTGAAGAACCTGCACTTCACGGACGAAGACCTTGCATTTCTGCGCTCCAAAGGGCAGTTTTCCGAGGAATTTCTTGCGTATCTGCGCGATTTCCGCTTCACGGGCGATATTTACGCAATGCCCGAGGGCACGCCGATCTTTCCGGGCGAGCCGATTCTGACTGTCCGTGCACGGGCGGTGGAAGCGCAGTTCATTGAGACGTTTCTTCTGCTTGCCATCAACCATCAGTCGCTGATCGCGACCAAAGCGAGCCGTGTCGTGCGGGCGGCGGCGGGAAGACCCGTTGCGGAATTTGGTTCCCGCCGGGCACAGGGTGCCGACGGTGCGATTCTCGGTGCGCGTGCCGCGTACATCGGCGGCTGTGCGGCGACGGCGTGCACGATCTCTGACCGGGAATACGGCATTCCCGCAACCGGAACGATGGCGCATTCCTGGGTGCAGATGTTTGATTCGGAATACGAAGCATTCCGTACCTACTGCGAGCTGTATCCCGACAACGCGACCCTGCTTGTCGATACTTACGATGTTCTGCACTCCGGTGTACCGAATGCCATCCGTGCGTTCAAAGAAGTGCTTCTGCCGCGCGGTATCACGAAATGCGGCATCCGTCTTGACTCCGGCGACCTGACCTATCTGACCAAAAAGGCGCGGAAAATGCTGAATGAAGCCGGTCTTTCCGACTGCAAAATCGTTGTTTCCAACTCCCTTGACGAATATATCATCCGCGACCTCATCCAGCAGGGCGCGCAGATCGACTCGTTCGGCGTGGGTGAACGGCTCATCACGGCAAAGAGCGACCCAGTGTTCGGCGGTGTGTACAAGCTGGTCGCCAAAGAAGACGAAAACGGAACCGTCATTCCGAAGATCAAAATTTCCGAAAATGCGGCGAAGATCACCAATCCGCATTTCAAGCGCGTGTTCCGTGTTTTTGACCGGGCATCCGATGAGCCGATTGCGGACATGATGTGCATCTGGAATGAAGACCCCATCGACGAGTCCCAGCCGCTGGAAATTTTCGACCCCGACAACACCTGGAAGCGCAAGAAAGTGACGAACTACTACCTGCGCGAGCTGCTCGTTCCCGTGTTCAAAAACGGCGAATGCGTCTATCAGTCGCCCGACATCCGGGAAATCCGGGCATACTGCAAAAACGAAGTTGACCACCTGTGGGAAGAAGTCAAGCGCTTTGAGAATCCCCACAAGTTCTATGTTGACCTCTCCCAGAAGCTTTATGACGAAAAAATCCGCCTGCTCCGCGAAAAGGGCAGTCAGGTATAATTATCCAAGAAGAGGAACAAAACATGACATACACAAAGAATCTCATCGACTTCATCGGTCACAGTCCCACCTGTTATCATGTCGCCGAAAACATGGCGATGATGCTGACCGCCGCCGGCTACACGGAGCTTTCCGAAGCGGAAAATCAGCCGTTGGAAGCGGGCAAAGGCTATTTCGTGCGCCGCAATATGTCCTCTATCATCGCGTTCCGGATGCCCTTGGATGCGCTCGGCGGCTTTATGATCTGCGCATCGCACGACGATTCCCCGTCGTTCAAAATCAAGGACAACGCGGAGCTGGACAGCCCGATGTATGTCCGCATCAACGCGGAGCCCTACGGCGGCATGATCCAGGGGGCATGGCTTGACCGTCCGCTGTCCGTTGCCGGAAAGCTGCTTGTGCGCGACGGCACCCGCATGGTGACGAAGCTTGTCAATGTTGAGAAAAACTGTCTGATGATGCCCAACGTCGCGCCGCATATGGCACGCATCAAGGACTACAATCCCGCCTGCGACCTCGTTCCGCTGTTCGGGGACGGAAGCGCGAAAGGGAAGTTCTACGAGACCGTTGCCGCGGCGGCAGGTGTGAAGCGGGAGGACATTCTTTCCTCGGATCTGTTCCTTTACAACCGCGAAAAAGGCTATGTCTGGGGGACAAACGACGAATTTTTCTCCTGCCCGCAGCTGGATGACCTGCAATGCGCGTATGCATCTATGGTCGGATTTCTGGAAAGCGGCGCATCGGCACACACCGCCGCTGTCTGTGCTGTTCTCGACAACGAAGAAGTCGGAAGCACGACCAAGCAGGGCGCGGCATCGACGTTCCTTTGCGACACGCTTCACAGAATCGTTTATGCCGTCGGTGGCACGGAGTCCGATTATATGGCGGCAGTTGCCCGGAGCATGATGGTCTCCGCCGACAACGCGCACGCCGTCCACCCCAATCATCCGGAATACGCCGACCCCACGCACAAGCCGGAAATGAACAAAGGTATCGTCATCAAGCACAACGCATCGCAGAAATACACCACCGATGCGGTCTCCGCCGCATTCTTTGAAGCGGTGTGCAAAAAAGCAGAGGTGCCAGTACAGTATTTCTTCAACCGCTCCGACATGGGCGGCGGCTCGACTCTCGGCAACATCGCCAACACCCAGGTCTCCCTCAACACCGTTGACATCGGTCTGCCCCAGCTGGCGATGCACTCCCCCTTTGAAACCGCCGGCACCAAGGACACCGGCTACTTCATCCGCGCGCTCCGTGTGTTCTACACCGCGTCCATCAAAGCCGACCTCGGCGGGACGTATGAGATGATTTTTGCGTGAATGATATAATTGGATAAAAATGAAGCAGGATACGCTCCGGGTGGGGGTATCCTTGCTTTTTTAAGGGAAATGTGAGGTTGACGGTGGCGATATGGTTTTATGCAATGCGATTTCGGTGTTTTGTAGGGGAAGCAATTTGCTTCCCGCGGATTTGAAATCTTTCGCACCATTGAAAAATTTTCAAATCACCGGGAGCCTAATAGGCTCCCCTACACGACACGAGGTGCCCCGTCCAATATGTTTTACTTTCACTTTTTCACGATTCACTAATTCCGTTCATCCATTCCGTTCGATCGGTGCAGCGCCCGTTTCCATACCGCATACGCATCCTCCGTCCCCGGACGTGCCGAGAGGGCATCGAGAAAACGGAGGACTTCGGATAAGGAACCGTCGAGCAGATTCACCCCGGTACTGCGGCCGAGGCGCGGGGAGAGGGATTCCGTTTCGGGTGACCAGACGGTCTGGGAAGATACGGCATCGTCAGATGCCTTTGCTTCGCGGTAGGAGAGCAGAATGTGAAACGAATGGATCACCGTGTCGATGGCGCACATTTTTTCGCCGTAGGTTCCGGCGCGGGAAAATTTCAGCTGATACCGCCGAAAGACCGGCAGAGCGTTGGCGGCGTAGAGAGATTTTCCTTTGTAGGAGGTACAAAAGTGCTCCCATGCGGCGGAAAAACCGCATTCCGGGCAGGTGAAAATTCCGTCCGAAAGCGGAATGCGCCGCCCGCATCCGGGGCAGGACAGCACTTTCGTTTCATAGGTTTCCGAAACACGGATGATGCTGTCGCACCGGGCATACAGCGCCCAGCCCACGCGGTCGCAGAGGGATTCGTCGGGGATGGTGCGGTCGGCGGCGTACAGGGCGGAGATCCATTCGCACGGTACTTTGTCCGCCCAGCGGAACGGGTTTTCTTTGTGAGCAGACGGGGGATTTTTGAGATTCATGTTCCGGAAAAAACGTCAGGGCGCAGACCCTGCCCGATGAAATCGTCGTTGCGCACCATGCCGCCGCCGAAGCCTGCCGGGCGCAGATATTTCCACATCGGGTCGATCTCCGCCGACACACAGCCGACCTCCTTGCCCATATCCGCAAGAATCTGCCCGTCCGGGGCGACGATCATCGAACAGCCGCCGTGCCCGTCGTCATTCATCGAATAGGATGACCGCAGAACATACGCATTGCACCGGAATGCGCACAGTGCCGCCTGCGCGCGGATGATGTCGGTGCGCTCTCCGCGCTGATAACCGGGGACGAGGATGATGTCCGGTTTTTGGGCGGCGAGATATTCGATTTGTTCGTTATAATAGACATCGTAGCAGGTCATGAAGCCGAAGCGGATGCCGTCGAGGTCACAGACACACGCGCCGTCCCCGTATTTCATACCGAGCGCGATCTCCGAGGGCGGAAGATGGATTTTGTCATAGACAAATGCGGCACGGCCGGCTTTTCCGTAAAGATAGGTGCTGTTGTGAAGTTCCCCGTCCCGCTCTTCCAGCACATTGACGGCGGCATACAGACCGCGCTCCTTTGCCGCACGGGCGGCGGCAGATTTCATCACTTCGGCACGGGGCAGGGCGGCAAGCTCGCGCCCAGGATCGGAGAGTCCTCCGGCATTCGCGTATTCCGGCAGGACGATGAGGGAGCCGTGGGCGGCGTTGTCAAGACAATCCGAGAGAAACGCGGCGATCGTCTCATCGGGTTGTTCACCCGCATAATAAGCAGGCTGGGTGACGGTGACAGTAAGCAGAGACGTGGTGTGGGACATGGACAGGATTCCTTTCGGTTTTTTCTTCATTTTATCATACACATCCGGATTTGTCAAGGAAATATTTGCATTTTCTCTTTACTTTTCGGGAAATCCATGATATAATGAATAATGATTTTTGTTTCTGAGAGGAACGTTTATGTCCACCGCACTTCTGCTTATCATTTATTTCTGTTTTATCGGCCTCGGGATTCCGGACTCGCTGTTCGGCGCGGCATGGCCAGCCATTTACACGGAGCTTGACCTGCCGATTTCTTATGCCAGCATCGTCTCGTTTCTGGTCTCGGTCGGAACGGTCAGCGCAAGCTTTCTGTCCGGCTACCTCATCCGCGCGCTCGGAACGCGCCGTATCACCTGGATCAGCACCGCAATGACCGCCGCCGCTCTGCTCGGATTTTCGTTTTCGCACAGTATGCTGTGGTTCTGCCTGCTCGCCGTCCCGCTCGGCCTCGGCGCGGGTGCCATCGACACGGCATTGAACAATTATGTCGCACTCCATTACAACGCGATGCAGATGAGCTTTCTGCACTGCTTCTACGGCATCGGGGTCTCGGTCAGCCCGTATCTGTTGTCGTTTTTCCTGTCCGGCGAAAATGCCGACTGGCGGTCGGGATACCGCACGATGTCGGCAATCCAGATTGCCATTGCCATACTCGCATTGCTTTCCGCACCGCTGTGGAAAGTCCATGAATCGCCGTCTGTGAAAGAAGATTCCTCCGGGGCGGATGCGTCTGCTTCTTCCGGCGAAGAAAATGCCCCCGTTATCAGTCCGCTGAAGCTGCTCATGATGCCCAAGGTGCGCGCGGTGTGCCTTGTGTTCTTCGGCTCGTGTGCCGTGGAGCACATCGCCGGTGTCTGGGGCGCGACGTATCTCGTCAACAGCCGGGGACTTGGCGCGGACATGGCGGCGCGCGTCGTCACGCTGTATTATGCCGGCATCGCGCTCGGACGGCTGTTGTCGGGGCTCTTGTCGAACCGCCTGACGGCATGGCAGGTCATCATTTACGGGGAATGCCTGACCGCGGGCGCGATCGCGCTTCTGCTTGTACGGCTCGTTCTGCCGCTTCCCGTCCTCTGCGACGGCATTGCGCTCCTGCTCATCGGCATCGGCAACGGCGCGTTCTTCCCGAATATGATCCACCTGACCCCCGACACGTTCGGACGGGAGCTGTCCCAGTCCGTCATCGGCACGCAGATGGGCAGTGCCTACCTCGGCATCATGACCATGCCGCCCCTGTTCGGCGTTCTCGCGCAGACGGTCTCCACGGAACTGTTCGCGCCGATGCTGGCGGTCATGTTCTGTGTGATGGTGCTGGCGACAAGGAGGGTGCTGGCGTTGAATCAAAAGCATGGGTAAAATGCGGAGAGGGCATCGGATGATGCTTCTGAAATAATAAAAAATTGCCCGGCGGCACCAAACCGTCCGGGCAGCTTTTGCTTTTTACGAAAATATCAGTTCTCGGAGGACGTCAGTGTATCCAGAACACCCTCATAAAACTTGTTGACCGCTTTTATGTTCTTGTCGATGGAGGATTTCAGCTGATCGGCATTTTTCACGAGTGTTTCCAGTTTGAGTGCGTAACCGGATCCGCTGTCGTAGAGATAACCGAAATCAATGATGCGGGAATCGAGAATACTGCGGAGCATCGTGACAGAACGCTCGTCTCGCGTTCCCTTTTGCTCCAACGCCAGATCAATATAAGTACCGGTGACATTCTGCCAGCTCTCCGCACTCATCGCTTCGACGACCGCACCGATCATTTCCGTCTGCGTGACCGTGATCGGAATGGTCATGATGTCCGCGCCGCCATCCACAACGGTATAGTATTCGCTCTGGGATTCATCGTATTTCGGCATTGGAAGCACACCGAACATATCGTCCATCTGGCGCATATCGTCCAGAATCAGATCGCCTGCCTGCATCGCTTCAAAGAGTATGTTTCCTTTGGGGAACAGCGACATCCGCGTACCGCGCAGAGCATCGGTCTTCTTGATCGCGCCGGGATTGTCAAAGAACAGACGGCTGATCTTGGTCAGAACGTCGATGCTGTGCTCTTCGGCGATAGGATAGGACAGCGCAAGGTCGTCCGAGACCTCGACAAGACGTCCTTCGCCCGCATATAGATAACCCGTGAGCAGACATCCGCCCGGTGTTGCGGCAAAGCCGTAAAAGTCGCCGTCATCCTGGGTGCCGTCACCGTTGACATCGGAATATGCCGTGCTGGAATACTCATACAGCTTGTCGATCGTCCAGGTGCCGTTATCCACCATTTCATAGAAATCCGGAAGATCGAGTGCGGATGCCTTTGTTGCGTTGTACAGCATCATCCAGGTCTGCTGGGTGTAGGACAGGGACAGATCGCTTTCCACCATGAACAGCTTGTCGCCGACTGCCGCTTCATTGATGGATTTTGTGTACCACGGCATGGAAAGGTCGATGTACGGCAGCTCGTACCAGTCATAGAAATAACCTGCCGCCGCATCAGAACCGGACTTGAAGATCTGGCTCAGGACAAGGTCATACGCATCCTCGCCTGCTGTGACCGCATTGCGTACAAGAGAGGAGACGGTGCTGTATACATCCACTGTGCTTTCCTCAATGACCACATTGAAGCGTTCCTCTGTATGGCGGTTGCGCTGGAAAATGACGTCGTTGACCGGTTCGCCGTTTTCCGTGTCCGTGTAGAAATAATAGGTTGCCTGCTCCTGCTGAATCGTGCGCAGAGAAGTACCGCCGAAGTCCAGCTCCGGAACCGCATCGGTAAGGGTCGTTTCCGCAGGCTCCGCTGTCTGCGTATCGGTGCCGGCGGATGTGCCGGAGGGATCGGAGCTGTCTTTTGTTTTGGCATCCGCACCGCAGGAGAGAATACTGCCGCAGAGCAGAACTGCCGCCGCCGCATACAGGAAGCCGATGTGTCTGTTTTTCATGAATATCGCATATCCTTTCTGAAAATTTATTATTCTTTATCTAATTATACCACACTCAAATCATAGAATATAGTAAAATTGTGTCCAAAAACTTGAAAATTGTGACATTGTGGTTGACAGTGGCGGATTTTTCGGTTATAATGAAAATGAGAATGAAAAGCCCCGGTCAGCTGACCGGGGAAAAGGGAGGTGCGCGGTATGAATCGGTACATGACGATTACGGAAGAATTGGTGTTTGCACATCACATATCGGAGGAAACGGCAGATGCGGCACAGCATTATCCGCACACGCATCCGTTCTGCGAATTGTATTTTTATGTCTCGGGAAAATGCAGTTATATTGTGGAAAACGGTGTCTACGAACCGATGCCGGGAACGGTCATCTTCACACGCGGCGGGGAGATGCACGGTGTCCGTATCGAGGAGGATTGCGTTTATGAACGGTATTATTTCCAGATACAGCCGCATCTTGCGGAAACGTTCGGATTTCCCGCACTGCTCCGCTGTTTTTACGATCGCCCGCATGGGGAGAACAATTCCATCGTCCTTCCGTTCCATACTGCCCGGGAATGCTTTTCTTTGCTGGAGCGGACGGAGAATCTGTTCTGCGGCGGGGAACGGGATGCAGGGCCGCTGGCGCTTGCCGCGTTTTTTGAGCTTTTGCACAAGGTAAGCCAATATGCGGAAAACCCTGCGGCGCAGCCGGAAACACAGGCGCGCAGTCCGATCGTCAATACCGCGATGCGCTATATCAACGACCATCTCGCCGACATCCGTTCCCCGTCCGATCTTGCCGCACAGCTCTATGTCCGGCGCGAGTATCTGTCAAGACAGTTTACCACACACATCGGGATCACGCTGGGACGTTATCTGACCATGAAGCGCGTTGCGCTTGCAAAAAGTCTGCTGTCACAGGGGCAGGGGAAGTCCCTTGAGGAGATCTGTATGCTGTGCGGATGGCAGGATTACAATTATTTTATTACCGTATTCCGGCAGGAGACCGGCGAAACGCCGATGCGATACCGCAACCGGATGCGTTGAGGAGAGGGAAGAGGGGATCCCTGCAAGGGCTTCACACCCCAACGATCCCCTCCACTCGCATCCCCGCCAGAACCCCGACCCCGATGAGAACACCTGCCGCCGCGGCGATGACCGCGCACAGAATCATCCTGCCGAAAAATTCCCGGTCAAGTCCGTGTTTGCCAAAGACCGCGAAAAAGAGAAGTACCGAGAGAACAGTGCAGAAGACGGCGGGGAGCAGAACGCGGTTCCGCTCCGACCGTGCCGCATCGAGGGCGGCGGTATAGTCGGACTGTTCGCGGCGCAGGGTCACGTCCCAGGCGGGGGCGGTGATGTCGGTATAATTTTGTACAGATGCGCGGTCAAGGGCTTTTTCCGCTGTGATGCGGGTCTCCTCTAAGGCGGTGTATTCCGCTTTTGCACCGTCCAGCGCATCTTCTGCCGCGTTGCGCGCATCATAGGCTTCGTCAAGGGCGGTCTGCAAAAGGGCGATCACCGCTTCCTGCTTTGCAAAGCTTTCCTCGGCAAGATCGCGGCGGGAGATCAGCGCGACCTGGTTGGAGGAATAATATTCGTAGGTTTCCATATCGGAATAAAACTGCTGTCGTTCCGCTTCCAACGCATCCGACGCCGCAAGCAGGGCATCCTCCGCCTCCGTGACACGCAGACACGCGGTGTCGTAACGGTTTTCGGCTTCCAGAACGGCAATTTCCTGTGCGGAAAGTGCGGCGACGGCTTCCTCACACGCGGACTGTGCTTCCGACAGCACCGCGCCGTTGTGCGCAATCAGCGCATCGAGCTGTGCGGAATACGTTTCCTCATAAATTGCCCGGATGTCATCGGAAAGGGTCTCCCCCGCGTTTTCCGATACAAGATATACCGTTCCGCGCGCACCGTCCCACGATGTCCATGCGGCACTGTCCGTTGTGAGAACGGCGGTCGGAATGCCGGCTTCCGTGTTTGCATACAGGGTCATCCGGCTGTTCGTCCCGACCCCGACGACGGTCAGAAGCGAAACGGCGGGGGATGCTTCGCCTGTGAGGGACGTCACCGTTCCGCTGACCGGGAGAACGGTTCCGATGAGATCGTCCGCGGCGGTGTCCAACGCGGACAGAATGTCCGCTGAAAGAATGACACATTCCGTGCCGTTCTGCGGCAGGCGACCGGAGATCAGCGTGACAGCATCCGCAAGATAGGTCTGCGGTGCGGCGAAAAGGGAAAGAGAAAGGAAATCATTTTTCTCCGACACGGCAGGGGAAGTCTCCGACACTGCGGGAGACATTCCGGAAAAAACATACACCGCCTGCCCGAGCGCATTCAGTTTTTCACGCGCGGCATCCGACAGAATCAGCGTATCCTCCCCCACAGCCGATATGACCGCCGCCGGTGCGGCAAGCGGGGTCGCGCTGTCAGCGGACACAATGCGGTTTTCCGAGAGCGGAACGAGCGCCGCCGCATATCCGCCGAGCAGAAACGTGCCGAACACCGCCGCGCACAGAAGCACGCACAGCGACGGAATATTTTCTTTGTAAAAGGTCCGGATGGCATTCAAGGAATCCATACCTCCTTTGAGAAAATCAGTATTTTTTATACCATATTATACTATATTTTTCCGCCGTTGTCAAGGGTAATGTCATCAACTTAAGGAACGGGGCACGGTTTCTTCTGCGTTTGTAGGGACGCCCGGTGATCTGAAAATCTTTCGCACTGTTGAAGGATTTACAATATGTCACCGCGCAGCGGTGACGGTCACCGTTACACGGTGGCCGCGGGAAGCAGATTACTTCCTCTGCAAAATCGTCGGAATCGCATTACGCAAGACTATATCGCCATCGTCGACCTTAAGTTAATAACCATCTCCCCCGTATCCCTGAACAAATATCCCCCGCACACGCCGCCCGCATATGTTGAAATGTCCAAAAACAGGAACCCATTTGCAAATAATCTGTGAAAACCCTTGCATATTCCGAAAAAATATGGTATACTGAACAGGATAAACGATAACAGGCATTTGTGTAAAGCAAAGCAAAACGAGGTATACCATATGCAATTCAGAAAAACAACCGAAGCGGATCTGCCGCGTGTCAACGAAATTTTTGAGGGTGCGCGCCGCACGATGCACGCCGCCGGCATTGACCAGTGGACGGACGGCTATCCGGCATCGTCCGATATTCAGACCGACATTAGGGCGGGGAATTCCTATGTGCTCTGTGACGACGACGGGAATATTCTTGCCACCTGTGCCGTCATTCTCTCGGGAGAGCCGACCTATACCGTCATCGACGACGGCGCGTGGCTGACCGATTCCCCGGATGACGAAAACACGACCTACGTCGCTGTTCACCGCGTTGCCACCGACACGGAATCCCGCGGCAGGGGTCTTGCATCCCGACTGTTATCGGAAGCGGTGATTCTGGGCAAACGCGCCGGAAAAACCTCCCTGCGCATCGACACCCACGCCGACAACAAGCCGATGCAGGGAATGCTTGCGCGCAACGGTCTTTCCTATTGCGGCATCATCACACTGGAAAGCGGCGCCAAGCGCAACGCATACGAAAAGTTATTGTAAAAACCGAATGCAGAACGTAGTTTTGCAATCACATAAATAAAAAGGAGGATTTCCCATGAGCAACCTGTCCCGCCTTGCAAAGATCCTGTCCCGGCAGAACATCGACATCTCGCATCTCGTCGCACTGACGGAATATCTGGAAGATGAAAACGTCATGGCGATGCTCGAAACCGCATCCTTTGAAGACCTCGACCCCGCCCTGCTCGACCGCCTGATGCCCCTACTTGACCGGCAGTCCAAAGGCACGATCTTACAGAAAGTCATGGACGGCGAAATGAACGCGGAAGCCATTCGTACCCTGCTCCCGTATGCCGACGATATGATGATCGCCCAGATCGAATCCGGCGTCATGGAGGGCGCGTTCCCCGAGGAAGTGCTTGCGATGATAAGGGAATTTCAGGAAAAACAGCTTCTTTCGGAGATGCGTGAAAAGGAGCAGAAACAATAAAAACAGGAACAGGACTGCCGCGGAGCAGTCCTGATTTTTATACAGAAAGAAGATGCTTTGTCTTACCCGGTCCCCGGATAAAACACCTCCGACACCCCCGCACATACAACCTTGTCCCGCAGGGAAATCAGCCTGCAGAGATACGCAAACTCCTCCGCCTTTGGGTCAAACATCCGCAGAAACGGCTGGCAGAACACGGTCTTCAGCCCGAACAGCTCCACAGGATTGGCGCGCTTCGGACAGTCCGGATTACAGGCGGTGCATTTTTTCAGATTGGCACGCAGATAATGCGCAAACGCATCTCGGTCGTCATAGCTGTCGATGTCCTCCCGCATCAGTTCAAATGCGGCGCCGCCAAGCTCCGCAAAGCCGATGTTGACTTTCAGATTCTTGCCGCTGACGACATCCAGTATGAACACGATTTTTCCTTTCTTTTTGAACTCCACGCGGTTGAAGTAGGTGCATTTTGCCGGCTTTATTCCGTGTTCTGCGGCATAAACACAGAGCCGTTCTGCCATTTCTCTGCCGCGGTCATTCAGAAGCACGATCATATCTTCGTATGTACGTTTATAGTTGACCAGCGCGCGGAAGTCGCACATGGTCAGATAATCAGTGCAGTTGACGTTGTAATGTTTGTATGCCGCCGCCATGACATCGTGAACGGCGATCATCATCTGCGGATACACGTCATTTGTCACGCGGACGGTGCCGTCTGTTTCCGTAAAGCGCATTCCCATGCGTTCCGTGAGAATCCCGATGAGCGGCTTGCCCATCTTTTTGACGAATTTTTTATACCCGTCGCTGTCAATGAAAAACACGCCGTCCTCATACGAAAACGCTTTGTAAAGAAAGACCCAGAACCAGCGGATGTAGGTTACGACATCGCTTGCCGCAAGATAGGTCTCCGGGTCATCGTACAGATTGTTCAGAAGGTCTGTGACGTAATTGTAATAATCGGTGCAGGGGCGGTGATATTCCTCCGGGATTGCGGAAAGTGTTCTTTCAAGCGGCACAAGGTCGGTCGCTGCGTTCCAGATCTCCTCCTGGACGGGAGACGAAAAATCGGGGTGATTGCGGTCAATCATTGCGAAAATACCTCGTTTCTATTGTTTTTTCAGAATGCCATATCACAGTAAATCGGACAGTGATCCGTTGCCAGAAGCGACTCCGTGTCGTCCACAATGACATGACACAAAACCTGCACGGGCGTGTCTCCGTCCCGCACAAAAATATGGTCAATGGAGTTTTCCGGCCCAGGCTTTGCCACGGCGGGAACGTCGAACAGTCCGGTCTCCGCGTTTTTGCCGGGATAGCCGTGGTGGGAGCAGATGACGGGCGGTGTGCCCTCGTTTGCATCGCGGCATTCGCGGATGCCCTCACAGAGCAGCATTCCGATGGGCGGCTCGGCTGTGCGGCAGTTGAAGTCGCCGGTATAGAACATTGGCAGACCGGGATACTTTGCCGCAAGGGTGTCGGAAAGGGCAAGCAGCTGCTGGGAATTTTTAATCCGCGCGGCGCGGCCGGGAGCGTCGGATGTCCAGTAATAATGGGTGTTGATGTGGATGAAGAGCGTACCGGTCTCATTTATACGGAACACACCCCATGTCACGGACTTGGAGCCGGCATCATTCAAGCTGTCGTAGCTGACATACCCGCAGTCACACAGCGTGAGCACATCGTGCCGGTACAGAATCGGTGTGTAATTGTTCGGGTGTTCTCCCGTGTCGGCGGGGACTTCGGTGTAGCGGTCGGCGACCAGACGGATGAGGTTCTCCTCCTCCGCTCGGCTTTTCGGAGAGACCTCCTGCATCCCGATGACGTGCGGAAGATAGCGGCGGTAAATGACGGCAAGATTGTCGTCGCGGTTGGAAATGGGCGCATCTGCGGGACAGTTGCCCCATACATTGGAGGTCATGACGCGGACGGTGTCTGACATGGCGGTGATTCCTTTCCTATGTAAATTGTTTTTCTTTCATTATAGCACATTCCGCTGCACAAAAGATGAATAAACTGTTAAAACTCCCTCATCCGGCGAAAAAAGGCGGAAATCCTCTTGCTATTTTTGCGTTTTTAAGGTATACTATACCTATCTAATTCAAATATGTGCGAGGTGCGGTATGCTCTTTTCGAGCCTTGAATTTCTGTTTGCTTATCTGCCGATCACACTGCTGGTCTATTTCATCTCTCCGGTGAAATTCCGCAATCTGTGGCTTTTGCTCGTCAGCCTGTTTTTCTACGGCTGGGGAGAACCCGTTTATGTCTTTTTAATGGTCTTTACCATTGCTTTTGACTATGTCTGTGGCTATTTTGTCGGCAAATACCGGGAGACGGACAACCGACGGGCGAAAATTTTCCTGATTTTGTCCGTTGTCGTCAATCTCGGAATGCTCGGGTATTTCAAGTATTACGACTTTTTTGCGGAAAACCTGTCGCGCCTGCCGTTTCTTGACATTCCGACGCTGGGATTGGAACTGCCCATCGGCATTTCGTTCTACACGTTCCAGATCATGTCGTATGTCATCGATGTTTACCGCGGCGATGCGCGGATGCAGAAAAATCCCATCGTCGTCGGTGCATATGTTACGCTGTTCCCCCAGCTGATTGCCGGCCCCATCGTCCGTTATCAGGATGTCGATGACCAGCTGCGCGAGCGGCACGAATCTGCGGCGATGTTTGCATCGGGTATCCGCACGTTTGTCGCCGGCCTTGCCAAAAAGGTCATCTTTGCCAACACCGCTGGCGCGCTCTGGGATGAAGCACTTGCCGACCCCGACCGCACCATTGTCGGCGCGTGGGTGGGACTGTTGTTCTACTGCTTCCAGATCTATTTTGACTTCTCCGGATATTCCGACATGGCGATCGGTCTTGGCAAAATGCTTGGCTTCCGATTCCTTGAAAACTTCAATTACCCATATATTTCGCAGAGCATCACCGAATTCTGGCGCCGCTGGCACATCTCGCTTGGCACCTGGTTCCGCGAATATGTCTACATTCCGCTCGGCGGCAACCGCGGCGGCAAATGGAAGATGTACCGCAACATTTTTGTCGTCTGGTTTTTAACCGGCTTCTGGCACGGCGCAGACTGGAACTTCATCATCTGGGGTCTGTACTATTTTGCCCTTCTGGTTGTGGAAAAGACGTTCCTGCTTGACAAAATGAAAGCGTGGCCCAAAGCTTTCCGCCATATTTACACGCTGTTCTTCGTCTATTTCGGCTGGTTCATCTTCTATTTTGAAAATATGGGAGAGGGGATCTCCTATCTTGGCACGATGTTCGGCGTGGGCGGCGGCGGATTCGTTGCGCAGGCGGATATTTATGCGATTCTGCACCGGCTGGTGTTCCTTGCAATCTGTGTCATTGCCTCCCTGCCTCAGCCGCGCAGATGGTTTTACCGTTTTTACGAAAAATCCAAGACTTCCCGTTACGTCACAGCCGTCGGATGCCTGCTTGTGACCGTGCTTGTTACGGCGTATCTTGTCGATTCGTCGTATAACCCGTTCCTCTATTTCAGATTCTAACGAAAGGAGATTCCGATTACAATGGAAAACGAAAATAAAACCGTACAAAAAGAATCTCCGAAGCCGAAAAAGCCGACGATGCAGGACGAAGCGGACGAGCTGTTTGACTTGCAGATGCGTGTCGCGGACAAGGCAAAGGGTGCTGACCGTGCGGGGATCGTCCTGTTCTGCGCGTTCATTGCGGTGTTCGGGGCATTGACTTTGCTTCTGCCGGATAAAACATTTTCCGAGCAGGAAAACCGCGCGCTGCAGACGTTCCCGAAGATCCAGTCGAAGTTCGACGGTTCGCTCATCGAGCGCATCAAGGCGGGCAAGTTTCTGGACAAATATTTCTCCGGCGACTTTTCCGAGGATATTTCTGATTATTATGCAGACCAGTTCCCCGCGCGCGACTTCTTTGTCGGCTTGAAAGGCGTGACGGAAATTGCCATGCTCAAAGGGGAGAACAACGATGTCGTGCTCGGCGCGGGCGGTTATCTTCTGACCCGCATGGACAATGTGAATACCGAAAATGTCACAAAGAACTACACTGCCGCCGAGGAGTTTTCCGCACGGATGGCAGAGGAGAATATTCCCGTGACCTTTGCGGCGGCGGGACGTGTCATTGATGTGATGCAGTCCGCCCTGCCCGCGCTGTTTCCGACCGATGCGCTGAACGAGCCGTGGGAAGTGTTGAATGCCGCCATGTCTGACGGCGACACGATGCAGGTCGTTGACCTTTATACGCCCCTGCGGGAACACGCCGATGCCGGCGAGGATGTCATGTACCGCACCGACCACCACTGGACGACCTACGGCGCGTATCTTGCCTATGTCGAGCTGATGGAAGCGTGGGGCATGGAAGCACAGCCGCTCGATGCGTTTACCGTTGAGACGGTATCGAACGAGTTTTACGGCACTGCATGGCGCAATGCCGGTATGAAGTGGATCACGACCGACGAAATCGAATATTACCGGTTTGACGGTGACGAAGATTATACGATGACGATCAACGACAACGGCACGGTGTTCGAGGGCTTTTACGACCGTTCGTATTTGGACGTGACCGACCAATATTCGTCGTTCATCTCCGGCAACAATGCGTATGTTACCATTGAAAAGAACGGGGTGGAAGATCGGGAGCGACTTCTGCTCGTCAAGGATTCGTTCGGCCATTCGTTGGCGCCGTTCCTGGCGTATCATTTTGATCTGGAGATCGTCGATCTGCGCTATTACAAGAAATCTACCGCGGCACTGGCAAAGGAAACCGGGTGCAGCCGTGTGCTCATCATCAACAACATGGACAGTCTGACCGGTGCGGCAACGCTCGGAATGCTGGGAATGGAATAAGCAATCTGATTGGGACAACTATCATTTATGGAAAATAAAACGATTGCGGCGATCTCGACCCCCTACGGCCGCGGCGGGATCGCGGTCATCCGCATTTCCGGGGACAATGCGGTGGAAATTGCCGGAAATGTGTTCGTGCCGGGCAGCAAAACGCCGTTTTCCGAAACGGAATCCAACCGCACGGTGTGGGGACGCATATATTATAAGGAAGAACAGATCGACGACGGCATGGCGGTTATCTTCCGCGCGCCGCATTCCTACACGGGCGAGGACACGGTGGAGATCTCCTGCCACGGCGGAATTTTCATCACGCAGAAGGTGCTGGAAAGTACCTTTCTTGCCGGTGCCGTGCCGGCAGGGCCGGGCGAATTTACGAAGCATGCGTTCCTGAACGGAAAACTCGGACTGTCGCAGGCGGAGGCGATCATCGACCTCATTGATGCGCGGAATATGGAAAAGGTGCGCCTTGCCGGTGCCGGTGCGCGCGGTGCCCTGAAACGTGCGGCGGAGGAGATCTATGTACTTCTGCGCGATGCCGTTTCGACGACGTATGCGTACATTGATTATCCGGACGAGGATCTGACCGATCTGACACCCGAAGAATTGCTTGAAAAAATCGGGGATGCGAAACGGCGGCTCCAAAAGCTTGAAAGATCGTATTCCGTCGGCCGCGCCGTCAACGAGGGCATCCGCTGTGCCATCGTCGGAAAACCGAATACCGGAAAATCGTCGCTGCTCAATGCGCTGATGGGAGAAGACCGCGCCATCGTCACGGACATTGCCGGAACCACGCGCGATGTGCTGGAAGAAACAGTGTCCATCGGGCGTGTCATGCTACGCCTGTCCGATACCGCCGGCATTCACGACACGGAGGATGTTGTGGAAAAGCTCGGCGTGGAGCGTTCCCTGCGGGCACTGTCGGATGCGGAACTGATTATGGCGGTATTTGACGGAAGCGTGCCGCTTGGTGAGGAG
Organism: Clostridia bacterium; assembly: GCA_017481495.1. Lineage (GTDB taxonomy): Bacteria > Bacillota > Clostridia > Oscillospirales > CAG-272 > RGIG3925. The sequence goes on along the minus strand of JAFUPC010000004.1, from coordinate 744 downwards.
GATTTCGCCCTTGCAGAACATCTGCGAGGGGCAGGATGTCCCGTTCTTGCCGTCGTCAACAAGTCGGACGTGTCCCGTGCGGCGGAAATTTCGTCGCTCGGCATTGATTTCACAGCGGAATGCACCGTCAGTGCCAGAACCGGCGAGGGTATGGATGCCCTCCGCGAAAAAATCGAGGAACTGTTTCTCGGCGGGGAAATTGATTACAATACGGAGGGCATCGTTTCCAATGCGCGCCAGTATGCCGCCGTCTGCGCGGCACTGGAACATATTTCGCGCGCGGAGGAGGCGCTTTCTGCGGGGTATACGCAGGATATTGCCGGGATGGACATCGAACTTGCGCTTTCCGCTCTCGCGGAAGTCGACGGCAGAAGCGTGACGGGAGATGTCGTGGAAACGATTTTCCATAATTTCTGCGTCGGAAAATGAATAAATTTAAAAAAAGGTATTGACAAATCCATTCTTTCGTGGTATAATATATAAGTCGCGTGAGAACGGGGTGTCAGGAAACAAAAACTTCAAACTTCCGAAAGAAAATTTCAAAAAGTTTTGAAAAACCTCTTGACAAAACCGCAAAAATGTGATATAATATATAAGCTGTCAACGAGAGCGCATTGAGTGTGATCGGGACAAGCAAAAGATGATCCTTGAAAATTGAACAACAATTAAAATTGTACGAAACAAGGAGAAAGAAATTTCTCTGGAATCTCGACAATTCCTTTAATACGAACACGAAAGAAATCG
>JAFUPC010000061.1 GCA_017481495.1 Clostridia bacterium | reverse complement strand
TTTTGCTCAATGTTGTATTTCTTGTTCTGTCGTCTTTCTTTTGGCACAATAATAACCCCCTTAGTGTAGTCTCAAAATCTTTTTGTTTTTGAGTGTCTACTCTAAGGGGATTATATCAAGACCTGAGGAGGAACAGCTTATGAGAAACGGATGTTTTGTGTGCGTATGCCTTGCCGTGCTCTGCCTGTTCCTCCTCAATTCCTGCAAAGCGGACAGCGGTGAACCGGTCGTGCCCGGCACGACAGCCGTTCCTGCCGCGGGAACGGAACTTTCCGTGACCTCTGCCGAGACCGCGGAAACGGGGACGGCGACGGAAACGGAGGAAGCGGCTTCTGTTCCGTATACGCTTGCGCATACGGTCGTGGATTTGTCGGAGCAGTTACCCAAATACATCAATGAAGACGGCTATTATCGGTATAACGGTGCATTGTCCTATGCGAACGCTTACATGAGAGACGGCGCGCTGTACATTTATTCAACGCGGAATAATGATGAAACCCTCAATCCCCGGATATACCGCTTTTTACCGGATGGAACATTGGACGAGACGGTGTATACGGTTCCCATGATTGACGGTATGGTACCGTTTTACGCATTCCGACTGCATGACGGGAACATGGTTGTCTTCTGTACCTGGGAAGGAGATTTTTATAAGGATAGGAGTCACAGAGAACAGTTTTATGCGTTTTACATCACGGATGAAAACGGGATGGTACTGGTATCGGAGCAGTATGACGACGAGTACAACCAAAGAACAATAGCAGAGCAGATTCTGATCAATGAAACAGAAGACGGAACTGTCAACATTCTGATATACGCATATTCCGATACTGCCAAAATGCTTACCTATTCTTATGACTGTGTATCGGGGGAACTGACGGCGGGACGTATCGTATACATGAGTACCGCCGCAACGTTCATCAATGTACAGAACAGCAGATATATCGGAGAGAATCAATATCTTGATTTCCCGTCAAGGTACGATGCAATGATTTTTGATTTGAACACGGGGCTGTTCCAGAAAAAAAATCTGCGTATTTCGTCCGAAAACGAACATATGACACTGATGATGGGCGAAGACAGCGAAATCTACATGGCGGACGCCTATGCTATGTACCAGTACCGCGACAACCTTTCTCCCGTGAAAGTGGCGGATTGGATGAAGACCGGAATTTACGTTGACGAAGTCCACGACGCCATCTGGGTCATCGACGACCATACGATGTATCTTGCGCAGTCCGAAGAACGGGATGACGGCACCGTTGAAAATTCGCTGTACTACATCACAACGGAAACCGTTCCCGAATACGAGGGACGGCAGGTGATACAGATTGACGCCTACGGTGAGTGGGCGTGGCTGAACGAAGCGATATTCCGGTTCAATGCGGAAAATACGGAATACAATATCAATGTCACGCTCATCAACTCCTTGGATCAATCAACTGCCGACATGAATGAAAAGCTGCAGGAGCGGATGCTGTACAACGCGCATCCGGACATAATCTTTACGACAACGGCAATTTCCTTTGACGATTATTTTGACAAAAACGTGTTTCTTGACGTAGCCCCTTACTTTGCGGACGATTTGCTTGGCTGTATCACGGAATGCGCGTCGTGGGGAGGAAAGCTGTACGAGCTTCCGATGAGCTTCTGGTTTTCTTCGTTTGTCAGTTTGGAAGGCACCGTGGACGGCGCTCTGACGTGGGAAGCATTTTATGAAATTGTGGATTCGCTTGCGGACGGCGAACTTCTGACCACGGATAGTGATGCTGTAGAACGTATCTACGACAACGGTATCATGGATTTCTTTGACCGGCAGGCGAAGACTGCCTCCTACGACAGCACGGCGTTCCGCAGCATGGTGCGGTATACCGCGGCGATGGGCGACCTCATCGACGAAAACGCGGGGTATCTGACAGGACAGTCCGACGGCACCTGGGGGTATACGAACACGACGCTTCCCGCACGCATTGCCGGGGGCGGGGTGAAGCTGGTCAACGTGGACATGACGCGCCTTGACCGTCTCGTGTCCCTGAAACTGCTGTTCGGGGATGACGGCTTTGACTGGTGCGGTTATCCGTCCAATGATGGCGGCGGGGCGTATATCCATCCCATGCTCCGGATGTTGGTGCTGTCCGACACGGATGTGCAGGCGGGGTGCCTTGCGTTTCTCGAATATCTTCTGTCCGATGAATGGCAGTGCGCGGATTCCCTTATGTATCTGCCCGTGACGAAACGTGCCGTCCGCAAACAGCTGACGGACAGCCGGTACTGGTACATGAACGCGGACGATTACGACGCCATCGGCGACCCGAATGCCGTATTGCAGGCACCGTCCATGAATCTCGGTCGGGGTGACCCGGTCGGGTACATCAATCTGACACCGGACTATGCATCGGCGGAGCCGCTTGATACCGATGCCTATACCGACACGTTCACCTACACCGACCCGGCGACGGGCGAAACGACCGTCTACACAAGCACGGCGTATTGGGAAATCGTTCTGACCGATGCGGAAATCGACGAATTTCTCGATTTCCTCGACAACTGCCACATGAAATCCGGCACCGACACCACCGTGCAGACGATTGTGGAAGAAGAACTCTCCTACTGGGAAAACGGTGTGCGGACGCTGGAGGAGACGACGAAGATTATTCAGTCGCGGGTGTGGATTTACTTGAACGAATGATTTTTTGAAAAGAAATTGCGTAATTTCCCTGAAAATTCCGAAAAAATTTACAGAAAGCTGTTTACAAATCGGCGATTTCATAGTACAATATAAAGGAAGAGGAATGATACGCGGCTGTGTACCCGATACGGCGTATCGTCCGGACGATATTATTTTATTTTCAGGAGGTATTTCCCCATATGAAACTGGACGTCAAAGACTATGAAAAGAAAATGCAGAAGAGCATCGATGCATATGAAAACGAACTGAAGAGCATCCGCGCAGGCCGTGCGAACCCCGGTGTGCTCGACAAGATCACCGTCGATTATTACGGCTCTCCCACACAGATCACCTCTGTTGCGCAGGTTTCCGTTCCGGATGCACGCACCATCACCATCACGCCGTGGGATAAGTCCACGCTGAAAGCGATCGAAAAGGCCATCCAGACCTCTGATCTCGGCATCAACCCGCAGAACGACGGTGCAATGCTCCGCCTGTCCTTCCCGCCGCTGACCGAGGAACGCCGCAAAGAGCTGGCAAAGGACATCTCCAAGAAGGGCGAAGGCGCCAAAGTCGCACTCCGCAACATCCGCCGCGATGCCAACGACAAGTGCAAGGAGCTGAAGAAAGCCGGCACGATGACCGAGGACGAACAGAAGTCCTCCGAAAAGGAAATTCAGGATCTGACCGACAAGTATACAAAGCAGCTTGACAAGATCACAGAAGCAAAGAACAAGGAAATCATGGAAATCTGATCGTTTTCCGCATCCGGATTTTCCGATGAGACAAGGATGATTCCCGTCATCCTTGTTTCTATGTCATGAGAAATTCTGACGGAGATGAAAACGAACATTTCTGATAGTATCACGGAGGAACCCCGCATTATGGCAGGAACAAAAGTAGATGAACGCTTAACGCACATCGCGTTCATTATGGACGGCAACGGCCGCTGGGCAAAAAAACGCGGTATGCCGCGGGAATACGGACATTCGGTCGGCGCAAAGACGTTTGAGCGGGTCATCCGCTACTGCGGGGACATCGGCATCCGCGCGGTGACGGTCTACGCATTTTCCACCGAAAACTGGAAACGTCCCGAAACCGAAGTCCGGGCGATCATGAAGATCTTCGGGGAATATCTGAACGTCGCGCGGAAAAAAGCCGATGAAAACAGCGTCCACGTCGTCTTTCTCGGTGACAAACGCATTTTCCCCGCCGACGTGCAGGAAAAGATGACGGCACTCGAAAACGAAACCGCGCACAACCCCCTGCTTCTCAACATCGCCGTCAACTACGGCGGCAGGGACGAAATTGTCCATGCGGTCAACACCCTGATTGCAGAGGGCAAAACGGAAATCACCGAGGATGACATCACGGCCAATCTTTATACCGCGCACTGTCCGCCGCCGGATCTCATCGTCCGCACGGGCGCGGAGCGACGTCTGTCGAACTTCCTGCTCTGGCAGTCGGCATACGCGGAGCTGTATTTCTGCGATACGCTCTGGCCGGACATGGGAGAGGACGACATCAACGCCGCGGTGGAAGATTTTTATTCAAGAAAACGCCGGTACGGAGGAATTTAACGCATGAAAACAAGAATCCTCACCGCTGTCTGCATGGCGGTCGTGTTTATCCCCGTTGCGATCTTTTCGGGGACGGCTGTTTATCCCATTGCGATGGCATTTCTGTCCGCTGTCGGCGCATTTGAAATGCTGCGCTGTGTGGGACTGTGCAAAAATTACGCCGCATCCGTGCCGTGCATCGTCTTATCGGCGGCACTGCCCATTGGCACCTATTTTCTGTCGGGGCGGACGGATGACCTGCTCATCTGCGCGACTGCGATCCTGATGTTCTGGCTGTTTGCCGTTTCGCTGTTCTCGCACGGAAAGCTGCCCGTGGAGCAGGCGGCGATGGCGTTTCTCGGTCTTGTCTATGTCATCTGGGGCTTTTCGATGATGGCGGGACTGCGGAAGATCGACAACGGGCAGTATCTGTACCTGATGCCGTTTCTCGGCGCGTGGGTGTCGGACTCGTTTGCGTATTTCACGGGACGGCTTCTCGGCCGCCACAAGCTGATTCCCGATGTCTCCCCGAAAAAGACCGTGGAGGGGGCTGTCGGCGGCATTCTGTTCGCAATGGCATCGTTTGCGCTGTACGGGTGGATCGTGTCGCTCGTTGCCGACGTTACGCCGAACTATTTTGCGCTTGTCCTGCTCGGACTGCCCGTGTCGCTGGTCTCCATCATCGGCGACCTTGTGATGAGTCTCATCAAGCGGCGGTATGAAATCAAGGACTACGGAACGCTGTTCCCCGGTCACGGCGGTGTGCTCGACCGGTTCGATTCGGTGCTGGCAACGGCGGCAGCCCTTTATCTTCTGTGCGTGAATACGGAATTTTTCGGGCTGGTGTTCTGATATGGTGAAACCTATGAATGAAACAAACGACAGAATCGGCGCGCTTCCCGTAACGGTGCTCGGCTCCACGGGCTCGGTCGGACGGCAGACAATGGACGTTGCGGCGATGCACGGTCTGCGCGTGGAAGGAATCGCCGGTTCCAAAAACATTACCCTGCTGGAAGAACAGATCCGGCAGTTTCACCCCCGCTTTTGTGCCGTTGAAAACGAAGCCGCGGCAAAGGACTTGAAGATCGCCGTCTCCGACACGGACACCCAAATCCTCTCCGGGCGCGAGGGCGTTCTGTATCTGGCATCCGCCGGGGAATCGAAGACGGTGCTCAACTCCATCGTCGGCACGGCGGGACTGATGCCAACCCTTGCCGCCATCCGTGCGGGGAAAAACGTTGCGCTTGCCAACAAGGAGACCCTGGTAACCGCCGGGGAGATTGTCATGCGCGAAGCGCGGGAGAATGGTGTTTCCGTTCTGCCCGTGGACAGCGAACACTGCGCGATCTTCCAGTGCCTGAACGGTGAGCCGAAGAACCGCGTCTCAAAGCTGTATCTGACCTGCTCCGGCGGTGCATTCCGTGGAAAAAAACGGAAAGAACTTGAAAACGTGACCGCGCGCGAAGCACTTGCGCATCCGACATGGAAAATGGGTGCCAAGATCACCGTCGACTGCGCATCGCTGATGAATAAGGGCTTTGAGCTGATCGAAGCGGTACGTCTGTTCGACGTTGCGCCGGACGATGTGGAGGTCGTTGTGCATCCGGAGAGCATCGTTCACTCGATGGTCGGCTTCTGCGACAACGCGGTGATGGCACAGCTGTCCGTTCCCGATATGCGGCTGTGCATTCAGTATGCATTGACGTATCCCGACCGGATGCCGTCCTTGCTGGAACCGCTTGACCTCAAAAAGGTCGGCCGCCTGACGTTTTCCGAGCCCGATGAGGAGACGTTCACACTTCTGCCGCTGGCACGGCGCGCGGTGAAAGAGGGCGGCACAAAGACTGCCGTTCTAAACGGTGCAAACGATGCCGCCGTTGCCCTGTTCCTTGACGGGAAGATCGGGTTTACCGATCTGTTTGACATTGTGGAAACGGTTGTAAACGAAACCGTATCCAAAGAGAATCCGACCATTGACGATATTGAAGATGCTGTCTGCATGGCGCGGGACGCCGTTTGTAAGCTGAGCCGCTGAATTGTTTTTGGAAAGGAATGTTTGCATGACTGTACTCTATATCCTGCTTGCCGTTCTGATGTTCGGATTTCTCATCTTTATCCACGAATTCGGGCATTACACGGCGGCGCGGATCTTCAAGGTTTCTGTAAAAGAATTCGCCATCGGCATGGGACCGAAGCTGTTTTCCCGGGTGTCGGAGAAGACCGACATCCGCTATTCTCTGCGCGCGCTTCCCATCGGCGGATATGTTGCGATGGTCGGCGAGGATGAGGAGTCCGACGACCCCAACGCCCTGAACCGAAAGCCTGTCTGGCAGAGGATGATCATCACGGCAGCAGGGGCGTTTATGAATCTGGTGCTCGGGTTTCTCATCATGACGTGTCTGGTCGTGTCCTCCGATGCGCTGGGCGGAACGGTCATTGCGGACTTCTTTGACGGGGCGACCTCCTCCTCCTACGGATTGCAGGTCGAGGATAAGATCGTGAAAATCGACAGCATCCGCGTACACACGGCGACCGATCTCGTTTACACCATTATGCACGATGCCCGCGACCCGGTGGATGTGACCGTCATCCGCGACGGAAAAACGGTGGTGCTTGCCGACGTGCAGTTCCCGCATTACACGGAAGCGGGACACGTTTACGGCGACCGGGACTTTTATGTTTATGCGGTCGAAAAGAACATTTACAACGTGGCAAAGCAGTCGTTCTGGCAGTCGGTGAACACGGTAAGGATGATCTGGGATTCGCTCATTGACCTTGTTTTCGGCGATGAATACACGGTGGAGGACCTCTCCGGCCCCGTCGGCGTGACGCAGGCGATCTCCGAAGCCGCCTCTGTCGGGGTTTACAATTTCTTTTATATGTTCGTGTTCATTTCGGTCAACCTGGGCATTTTCAATCTGCTCCCCCTGCCGGCACTGGACGGCGGACGGCTGTTCTTCCAGGTGATCGAGCTCATCCGCCGCAAGCCCATCAGCCCGCGGTTTGAGGGGTATGTGCATTTTGTGGGGATTCTGCTGCTGATGCTTCTGATGGTCGTTGTCACGTTCCAGGATATTACGCGGATCGTATCGTAATTTTTAATCATTCCGCGGCGGCGGTATTGTATTACGCTGTGCGCCTCCGGGATTTTGTAGGGGATGCCTATATGGTTTCGCTTTGCGAAACCTTGCTCCCGCGGTCACCGTGTAACGGTGACATATAAAAAATCTTTCAATGGTGCGAAAGATTTTACGTCGTCCGTAATGTTATTATGGGAGTTCTGACACGTCTGCGAAAGATTTATTGATTTCGGGCGGCAGGTTGCCGCCCCTACACGATACGAGGTGTACCGTTCTTTGGGGCGTTTGTAATATGAGAAGCGGCGAAAAGGTGAAAAGGTGAAAACGTGAAGAAGTGTGCAACGGTGGAACAGAGAACGATGTGAAGTTTGCCCTTGCGGGCAAGTGAAGTTGGCGCTGTGGCGCCAGTGAAGTTTTGCATACCGGAGGTATGCAAAGTGTGAAAACGGAGATAATCTATGACATATAATACCAACCGCAGAAAAACCAAAAACATCCGCATCGGGAACATATCCATCGGTGGAGATGCGCCGGTGGCGGTGCAGTCGATGCTGTGTACCGATACACACGATGCGGAAGCCTGCCTTGCGCAGACAACGGCACTGGTGGATGCCGGATGTGACATCGTCCGTCTTGCCGTACCGGACAGGGAAGCGGCGAAGACGTTTGCTTTTCTGAAAGAACATGGGGTCACAATACCTCTTGTCGCCGACATTCATTTTGACTACCGCATTGCGCTGGAAGCGGCGGCGTGCGGGGCGGATAAAATCCGCATCAATCCGGGCAACATCGGCGACGACGACCGGGTACGTGCTGTCGTGAATGCCTGCCGGGAACACGGTCTGCCCATCCGCATCGGTGTCAATTCGGGTTCCTTGGAAAAGCACATTCTGGCAAAATACGGTGCGCCGACGGCGGAAGCACTTGCGGAAAGTGCCATGTATCACGCCGCACTGCTGGAAAAATTCGATTTTACCAACATCGTCATCTCCATCAAAGCCTCCACCGTGCGGGAAATGATCCGCGCGAACCGCATTCTCGCCGACAAATGCGACTACCCTCTGCATCTCGGCGTGACCGAAGCGGGAACGGCGCATATGGGAACGGTCAAAAGTGCCGCCGGCATCGGGGCACTGCTCTGTGACGGCATCGGCGACACCATCCGTGTATCGCTGACCGCAGACCCGGTCGAGGAAGTAAAAGAAGCGCACAATATTCTGCGCGCGCTGGAATTGGAGGAAACCGGCATCAACGTGGTCTCCTGCCCGACCTGCGGACGGACACAGATTCCGCTCATCGACATGGTAAAGGAATTTGAGTCCCGCGTGGCAAAGGGCGACGTGAAGACAGACCGGTGTCTGCGCGTGGCGATGATGGGCTGTATCGTCAACGGCCCCGGGGAAGCAAGAGAAGCCGACATCGGCATCGCGGGCGGAAAGGACGAAGCGGTTCTGTTCCGGCACGGGGAGATCGTGAAAAAGATTCCCGCGGCAGCGGCGGTGGATACGCTGGTCGATGAAATCAATGCATTAATGAGGTGAAATCATGTCCGAGATGCAACGGACACTTCTTCAGATTTTCAACAAATATCGGCCGGGAGACGATGCGCGCGCGCTGCTGCTCTCGGCTTATGACTATAAAGTCCGTGTTGACCGCGAAAACAAGCTGGTCGAGGTTCTCGCGCATTTTCCCGCACCCATCAAAAAGCGGGAGCTCTACCGCGTGGAAGAAGAGATCCGTCTGGCGCACGGCATCAACGGGGTGCGGCTGTATCCCATCTACGACGCATCGTATCTGACACGGGAGTATGTGCCGGAACTGATCATCGAGCTGATGCGCGTGGGCGCGGTCTCGCGCGGATTTTTTGACCGGTATACCTTAAAGGAATTGGACAGGGAGCATATGGTCATCGAGATTCCGTTCTCCGACGGGGGCATCGAGCTTGTCGACCGGGCGCAGACACCGCACATCCTTGAAGACATTGTGCGGCGGGAATTCGGCGTTTCTCTGCGTGTGGAAGTCCACCGCTCCGACGATGCGCCGACGGATTATGCCGAATTTGAACGTGCGAACGCCGAGTACATCCGCACCCTTGCGCGCGAAAACGAACAGCGTGCCCAGGAGGCGCAGAAACAGCGTCTTGCCGAGGAAGAAGCGGAAGCGGCACTGCATCCGGTCCTCCCGAATGTAAACACTTTGGACACGCACGATTTGATCTTTGACCACCCAGAGGAAAGTATCTGGCGGGTCGGCAATATGACGTTTGACATTTCTGAGCCGGAATGCGTTTTCGGGGAACCGTTTCTCATCGAGAACATCCTTCCCATCCGCAATTGCGTACAGCAGAAGCGCAGCGTGCAGATTCTCGGTATGCTGACCGGCGTGGAAAGCAAGGAAACACGGAACGGCGACAAGTCCATCATCACGCTGTTTCTCTCCGACATGGACTCGTCCTTGTCGATGAAGCTGGTTCTGCCCGTTGAGGAAGCGTCGCCGCTTCTGAAAGCCCTGACCGAAAAGAAAAAGAAAGTCAAGCGCGGCACGGCGGAGGTCTTTTATTACAACATCGCGCTTGCCGTCCGGGGCAATCTGCGCACGGACAAGTTCGACGGCGAGCTTGCCATGACCCCGAACGACATCATGAAGATCAAGTACCGCGAGCGCATGGACGATGCCCCCGAAAAGCGCGTGGAGCTGCATTGCCACACCAATATGTCGTCCATGGATGCAACGATTCCGCCGGATATTCTCGTCAAGACCGCGCTCCGCTTCGGAATGCCCGCGGTCGCTGTCACCGACCACGGCAACGTGCAGGCGTTCCCCGAAATGATGCTTGCCGCCGAAAAGACCGATCTGAAAGTCATCTACGGCATGGAAGCGTATTTCGTGGACGATACGGCGCGCGCGCTGTACGGTGCCGGGGACGGGCGGTTTGAGGATGAATCCATCGTCTTCGACATCGAAACGACGGGTCTGTCGAACTTAAACGATCGCATCACCGAAATCGGTGCGGTCCGCATTCAAAACGGCGAAATTCTCGACCGGTTCAACACGTTCGTTGACCCCGAACGTCCCATTCCGGCGGAGATTACGAACCTCACCGGCATCACCGACAGTATGGTTGCCGGCGCGCCCAAAGTAAAGGAAGCGCTGGAGGCGTTCTTTGCGTTCATCGGCGGCGGGGAAAAGCTTTTGATTGCGCACAACGCGGGGTTCGACGTCGGATTTATCCGCCGCGCGGCGGAGGAATGCGGTCTGCCGTTTGAAAACCCGTATCTTGACACGGTGTCGATGAGCCGGTATGTCAATCCCGACCTGAAAAAGCACAAGCTGAACATCGTTGCCGAATATTACGGGCTGGGCGACTTCAACCATCACCGGGCATCGGACGACGCGGAGATGCTTGCACGCATCTATTTCTGCATGGTGGACAAGATTCACCGCGAGGGCGTGGAGACCTATGAGCAGATGCGGCAGGCGATGAGCGAAAAAGCCGACCCCCTGAAACTAAAATCGTATCACCAGATCATATTGGTCAAAAATCTGGTGGGTCTGAAAAATCTCTACAAGCTCATCTCGTCCTCCTACCTGCAATACTACAAAAAGCATCCGCGTATCCCGAAGTCCCTGTTGAACCAGCACCGCGAGGGACTGATTCTGGGTTCTGCGTGCGAGGCGGGAGAGCTGTTCCGCGCGATTCTGGAAAACAAGCCGGAGGCGGAGATCAAGGAGATCGCAAAATTCTACGATTATCTGGAAATTCAGCCCCTGTGCAACAACGGATTCCTCATCGCCGACGGAACGGTCGCGGACGAAGAAGGATTGAAAAACCTGAACCGCCGTATTGTGGCGCTCGGCGACGAACTGGGGATTCCCGTCGTTGCAACGTGTGATGCGCATTTCATGGAACGGCACGATGAGATCGTGCGCAAAATTCTGATGGCGGGGATGAAGTTTTCCGATGCCGACCGCGACATCGGGCTGTATTTCCGCACAACGGAAGAAATGCTCCGCGAATTTGACTATCTCGGCAAAGAAAAAGCGTATGAGGTGGTTGTTACCAACACGAATAAAATTGCGGACATGATCGAAAAGATCCGCCCCATCCCGGAGGGAACATATACTCCGAACCTCGACGGTGCGGAGGAAGAGCTGCAGCGGCTGTGCTGGGAAAAGGCGCGGGAATGGTACTCCGACGACCTGCCCGAGGTCGTGTCAGAACGGCTGGAGCGTGAGCTGACCTCCATCATCAAGCACGGCTTTGCCGTTCTTTACATGATCGCGCAGAAGCTGGTCGCATATTCCAATTCTCTTGGATATATGGTCGGCTCACGCGGCTCGGTCGGGTCGTCGTTCGTCGCATCGATGTCCGGCATCTCGGAGGTCAATCCGCTCCCGCCGCATTACCGGTGCGAAAAGTGCAGGCACTCCGAATTTATTCTGGACGGTTCTTACGGTTCCGGCTACGACCTGCCGCCGAAGGTCTGTCCCAGGTGCGGTATTGACATGATCCGCGATGGACACGACATTCCGTTTGAGACGTTCCTTGGATTCTACGGCGACAAGTCGCCCGATATTGACCTGAACTTCTCCGGTGACGTGCAGGGCAAGGTGCATAAGTATACGGCGGAGCTGTTCGGCAAAGAAAACGTGTTCCGCGCGGGAACGACCGGTTCTCTTGCATCGAAAACGGCGTTCGGCTACATCGCCAAATACACCGAGGAGCACAATGTCAAGCTGAACAAAGCGGAAATCGACCGTCTCATCAACAACATGGTCGGCATCAAGCGCACGACGGGACAGCATCCCGGCGGCATCATCGTTGTGCCGCGCGAATACGATGTCTACGATTTCACGCCCATCCAGCATCCCGCGGACGCACCCGATTCCGACATCATCACAACGCACTTCCAGTTCACCTACCTGCACGACACGATCCTGAAACTGGACGAGCTCGGACACGATATGCCGACGAAGCTGAAAATTCTGGAACGGTACACGGGAATTCCCGCCGCCGAGGTCGATACCTCCGACCGCGCGGTGTACGATCTGTTCTTAACGTGCAAGCCGCTGGGCATCAAGCCGGAGGACATCATGGGATGTGAACTCGGCACCTGGGGTCTGCCGGAATTCGGCACACCGTTTGCGCAGGGAATGTTAAAGGAAGCGAAGCCGCAGAACTTCTCCGACCTTTTGCAGATCTCCGGCCTTTCCCACGGCACGGACGTGTGGCTGGGCAACGCGCAGGAACTCATCCGCAATGGCACCTGCACGATTTCCGAGGTCATCGGAACGCGCGACTCCATCATGCTGTATCTGTCGTATCACGGCGTGGAAAAGTCGATGGCGTTCAAAACGATGGAATCCGTGCGCAAGGGCAAAGGTCTGACCCCGGAAATGGAAGCGGCGATGAAGGAGCAGAACATTCCCGACTGGTACATTGCCTCCTGCAAGAAGATCAAGTATATGTTCCCCAAAGCCCACGCGGCGGCGTATGTCATGCAGGCAATCCAGTTTGCGTGGTACAAGGTACACAAGCCTCTGGAATTTTACGCGGCGTACTTCACGGCGGCGCCCGACGGCTTTGACGGGGAAATCGTCCTGCGCGGACGGTCGGGGGTCATTGCGAAGATCAACGAAATCCGCGAAAAGGGCAACGAAGCGACCCAGAAGGAAGCCGACGTCGAGGATGCACTGAAGATCGTCATGGAAAGCATGGCGCGGGACATCCGGTATCTGCCGCCCGATCTCTACAAGTCGGACGCCAAGGCGTTTCTGCCGGAGGACGGGAAAATCCGGATGCCGTTCACGGCGATGTCGGGACTCAGACTGTCCGCCGCCGAGAAGATTGTGCGGGTACGCGACGAGGGCGAAATTTATTCCAAATCCGAATTGCAGGAACGCGCACAGCTGTCGAAATCCGTCATGGAGATCCTTGAGAACTGCGGCGTGCTTGCCGGAATGAGTGAAACCGACCAGATCGCGCTGTTCTGACGATTTTCTACGAAAAAAAACAGAAAAATTTCCGAAAAACCCTTGATAAAATCGGCAGGAAATGGTATACTATTATTGCAGTTTACAATATCTGATTTTTTGATAAAGAAAGGTTAAATACATTATGAACAAGTCACAGGTTATTGACGCGGTCGCACAGAAGACCGGTATGAAGAAGAAGGACGCCGAGACGGCTGTCAACGCATTTCTCGCAACGGTTGAAGAAGCCATGGTCGCGGGCGAAAAGGTTCAGCTCGTCGGCTTCGGTACCTTTGAGACCAAGGAACGCGCCGCGCGTGTCGGCCGCAATCCCGCCACCAAGGAAGCCATCGAGATTCCCGCTTCCAGACACCCGGCATTCACCGCCGGTAAGGCACTCAAAGAATCGGTCAACAAATAAGGTTATTTTTTACACAGGAGAAACCGCACCCCGGTCATACGCTTCGGGTGCGGTTTTCTTAAAACACGGAGAAATTATGAGACTTGACAAATATCTGAAAGTATCCCGCATCATCAAGCGGCGCACGGTCGCAAACGATGCCTGTGATGCGGATCATGTGACGGTGAACGGCCGCCGCGCCAAAGCATCCTACGATGTCAAGGCGGGCGACATTCTCGAAATCACATTCGGCGAAAAAACGCTGAAAATTGAAGTCCTGGATGTCAAGGACAATGTCGGCAAGGCGGACGCTTCGTCACTGTATCAGGTGATCGAGGGCTGATTCTGCCCCGTTCTGAATCGTCTGCATCCCGCATAAAATGGTTTCAGGAAACGAACCTATGTGGGAGAGAGGGATTGGCAGATGGCAGACTACGCGGACAACATAAAGCACACGCTGTCACTTGACGACCGGAGCGACCTGTTTCTGACCGGGGTGCTCGATGTGGATAATTACGATGAGCACACCGTGACCGTCCGGACATCACGGGGGATACTGAGCATCGAGGGCGACGGTCTTCATGTAAAGCACCTGACGCTGGAAACGGGGGAGCTGTCGCTGTGCGGTACCGTTTCCGCGCTCTGGTACACAGAGGATACCAAAGCCGGGAGCGGAAACGGCGGGTTCTTTGCCCGTCTGTTCAGATGAGCCGGGACGGGATGAGCGGCGGACGGGATTTTTATGCGTTTGCCGTGACGGCAATGACAGCCAGGACTGTCACAACGGAGGCAGGCGAGCCGGGTCTGCTTGTGGAAGCAACTGCCGCCGGAGATGCTTCCGTTATTCCGCGGGCGGTGCTGTGCGGCATTTTTCTGGGGATTTTATATGACGGCTTCCGCATTCTGCGCACGGCACTGGGAATCAGGACAGAGGAACACGTCTCTGATAAGACAACGGCTCTGCGGCGCATCACGCGGCGGCGGATTGATTGTACCAGCGGGGAAGTGCCGTGTCCGGACAGGCATCCAAAAGCCAAACGCGGACATCTTCCGGGACGGCTTGTGCAGTTTATCCTTGATATTCTGTATGCCGTGCTTGCGGCGTGCGTGTTCGCGGTGTTTCTATATCACAGAGATACAGGGGTTCTGCGCTGGTATACGGTGCTTGCGTGCGCCGTCGGATTTTTCGCCTATTATCACACGGTCGGGCGCGCGGTCATGCGGGGATGTGCATTTCTGCTGGCATTTTTACGCGCGGTCATCATCGTTTTTTACAACCGGATCCTATTTCCGGTTCTGCGGCTTTTGTACCGGATGCTGTGCGGTATCCGCGGCAGATGTGCTGTGGTGTCGGAGCACAGAAAAGAGCGGCGGCGATTGCGCCGGGAGTCCCGCAGGATGTTGAAACAACAGAAAAAAACAGGAAAAAAGAACAAAGAAAAAGAACAGGGAAAGAGAAAAAGGCTATATGGCAAAAGAAAAAAAAGCACCGCAGAAAAAGGTGAGCTTTTTCACCCGCATCGCGTTTTTCGTCTTCCTCGGATTCTGCGGCATCACCATCTTCCGGATGATGTCACAGATCAGTGACTACAAGGAAGAAATTGCGGCAACGGAGGCGCAGATTGCGTATTACGAGGCGCAGATCGAAGCACTCAACGAGGAGCTTGACACGCCCATCGACTATACCTACATCCGCAAAATTGCGAAAAGCAAGCTGAATTACAGTATGCCGGACGATATTGTTTTTTATAACGATTTGTCGAATTGAGTTTTTATACAGGAAATATTTTAAGGAGAATCTATGCAGCTGGAAATCGGAACGGTTCTGGAGGGCAAGGTCACGCGCGTGATGGCTTACGGCGTGTTTGTTGCGCTCGGAGGAGATGTGGGCGGTTCCGGGATGGTACATATCTCGGAGCTTTCCACGCAGTTCATAAAGGACATCAATGCGGTCGTAAAACCGGGGGACACTCTGCGTGTCAAGGTCATCTCGATCGACGAGCGGGGACGGATCTCCCTCTCCGTGCGGCAGGCGATGACGGAAGAGGAGATCGCCGCGGAAAAAGCAGCGGCTGAGGCACAGCGGATCGCCGAAAAAGAAGCGCGCGACGCCGCCCGCCGACAGCGCATCGCATCCACCCCTACCGGTGTGACGATGGATGCACCGGCAGAATTTGTTCCGTATGTGCGAAGAGAACGGGAAACGTCCGCCGGCGGGAACGGTTCAGCCGACAGCTTTGAGGACATGATGAGCCGCTTTAAGAACATCAGCGACGACAAGATGTCTGATTTGAAAAAATACACCGAGGGACGGAAGTCGTCCAAACGAAGAAGATGAGAAGAAACAGCAAAGAACTGAAACTGATTTTTATCACGCTGTCGGCGGTGACGGTGCTGTCTGTCATTGTGGCGGCGGGATTTGCGGCGATGTATTTTACCTCCCGCAATACATATTCACAGCCTGTCGTGCAGACCGGTGCCGATGTGAGTGACACAGATGCCGGTACGGATGCTGACGACAGCGCATCCGCAGACGACACGGCGCTGTCCCGACTGGAACAGGAAAACGAAGATCTGCGCGCAGAAGCACAGTCGCTTGCAGAAGAACTGGAACAGCTGCAAAAAGAAGTTTCCGGCGCGGAAACCGAATACATCCCGGAGGGTGACACCGCCATTTCCGGCACATTTGACCCCGGCGACATCACGCCCGCCGACCCCGATTCGCTTTCCTATACGTTCAACTTAACCGAACAGCTTGCGCGCATCCGGGCTCTCGAAGACCGCATGAAAAACGGCCCGTTCCTCGTTGATCCGGACGGGGAGCTGATCAAAATCGAGGACATCGAATTTGACGAGGATGCCGAGATTCTTTACCGCGCGGCGGAAAACTCCCCGCTTGATGAGGACGGAAAACCCGTCAACACGGAGATCGACTATGAAGCGATGGGGTATACCTGTCCGACCGTGGCGATCGCTTACCGCGACCTGGAGAGGGGGACGAGCTATTCCTACAACGGCGATACGGTCTATTTTTCGGCAAGTCTGATCAAAGCGCCGTACATCTACACCCTGCTTTACCAGATCGCGCAGTACAATGAGATCAAAGCGGCGAATCCGACAAACGACCCCGCTGTCGGCAAAACGCTCACGCAGGAGATCTGGGACAAGTACGATCTCGAACGCAAGATCACGCTGACGGAAAGCATGAAAGCGGAGGGGTCTGGAAAAATCAAGGATATGGATTTGTCCGGCGCGGGTAAGGAATTCACCGTGCTGGAGCTCATCGAGTACGCCATCAAGGTCTCCGACAACACGGCGTTCCGCGTTCTGCGCAACGAATTCGGCTACGACTACTTCTGGACGGTGTCGCGGTCGCTCGGTGTGGAATCTGTGTTCACATCGTTCAACAACATGACCGCCGAGGAAGCCTGCATCTATCTCGCGGCAATCTATGATTTTGCAAAAGAATATCCGGCGGAGGGCGGCATTCTCATCAGTCTGATGAAAAACGCCAACCACCAGGTGCTTATCACACAGGCTGTGGACAACCCGTACAATGTCGCGCACAAGTACGGCTGGGATGAATCATCCTATCACGATATGGCGGTCGTCTACGGCGATGCGCCGTTTGCCGTGTGCGTGATGACGGATTTTGATTTTGCCGTCAATGACGATGACATCAACGAATACATCCGGTCTCTCGTTGCGGAGATCGAGGACATCCACCGGGACTTCTATGGGTTCGGGGAGGAGAATTGACAACCGCATAACCCCGCGCACCCCGCTGCCGTACCTGACATATACTGTCATTACGGCGGCACTTTTTACTGTCCGGGGGCAGTATTGGTCTGCACTGCCGCCCGGCGGTGCTTTTCATTTGCCGTAAATCCGAACATTTCGATAAATGAGAGAATAAAATTATGAAACGAACACGGATCGCCATCGGCTCCGTCACCTATGCGGAAAAGGGAAAGGGCGCGCTTGCCGCGCACGGGATTGTATCGCGGGTGGTGCGGCTGGATATAGGAGAAACCAAAAACGGGTGCGCATTTGCGCTGGAAATTGCGGGGAACGTCTCTGTCGCCGAGCTGCGGAGCATTCTCACCGCTTCCCATGTCCGTTTCAATGAAATCCTGACGGATGAGCTGCCGATGTTATGATAAAAAACCATACAACAGAGAGGAGCGTGGCATGATGGGACGGAATCCGGACGGGAGGGGAAAGGGCTGGGGAAATGCCTTGATTTATCTTGATCACGCGGCGACGAGCTGGCCGAAGCCTGCCTGCGTGGGGCGGGCGATACTCACCACAATGACGGATGCGGGTGGAAATCCGGGACGGTCGGCGCATCCCCTGTCGATGCGGGCGGCGGAAACAGTGTTTTCGGCGCGGGAACACACAGCGGAATTTTTCGGTGTGCCGGAGCCGGAGAATGTGCTGTTTTATCCGAACGCGACATGGGCGATCAATACAGTTCTGCACAGCTTCGGGGTGAAACGCAGTGACGGCAGAATCCCGCGAATCCTGGTATCCGGCATGGAACACAATGCGGTCGTGCGGCCGCTTTACGATATGGAAATGCGCGGCGAGGTGATGTGGGACGTTTATCCCGTCTTCCGTGGGGCGCAGGGGATGCTCTCCGAGGAGGAGATTTTGTCGGAGATCCGGCGGCGCATCACGCGGGACACGGCGCTTGTCTGTGCGTGTCATGTCTCCAACGTCTGCGGGGCAGCACTTCCCATCGGAAAAATCGGCGGGCTGTGCCGCGCCCGCGGCATTCCGTTTCTCGTCGATGCGTCGCAGAGCGCGGGGATGTACGACATTCATGTGGAGCGGGACAATATCGACTATCTGTGTACCGCCGGACATAAAGCACTGCTCGGTCCGCAGGGAAGCGGTCTGCTCCTGCTCGGTGGAAATGCGCCGGTGCCGCGGTCGCTTGTACAGGGCGGAAACGGCGTGGCATCCCTGTCCCCGGCGATGCCGGATTTCCTGCCGGAAGCATTGGAAGCGGGAACGCTTGCCGCCCCCATTATCGCGGGTCTAGATGCGGGCATCCGGTATCTGTCCGCGGTCGGCCTTGATACTGTGCGCGGCGAAACACACCGGCTGTACGAACGGATGCGGGAAATGCTGCTGTCGCTTGACGGGGTGACACTTTATCAGTCCGCACTTCCGCGGGGGACGGCGCTGTCGTTCGGTGTGCGCGGGATGTCGTGTATGCGGGTGTCGGAAGCACTTGGGCGGGACGGCATCTGCACCCGCGCGGGATTTCACTGCGCACCGTTTGCGCACCGCGCATTCGGCACGGAAAACGACGGCACCGTGCGCGTATCTGTCGGCTGGGGGAACACGATGCGGGATGCGGAGATATTTTACCGGGCGATGAAGCGGATCTGCGGGGAGGGGGCAAGTTGAGTAATGTTGTAAAATTAAGAAATTTTTGATAGATTGAAAATGGCATAACCATTTTCTCCCTTAACATTTCATCCAAAGAACGAAATATATCACACGCCGCAGGCGTATATCATCCGCTAAAGGCGGAAATATTTCATGCTGTCAATGTTATGTTGACAGCACCCCCCTCACCTCTCCTTTCTCCTCCTGAAAAACAGACTGAACAGCGCCGGCCCGTCAAACGGGAACAGCGGATAGAAATACCGGGATTTTTCTTCGGGCGCCGGGACGGTGACGAGCAAAAACAGCCACAGCACTGTTCCGAGCAGGATTCCCCACCAGCCGAACAGAGCCGTGAGCAGAAGCATGGCGACGCGGGTATACTTGAACGCATAACCAAGTTCATAATTGTGCTGGGTAAAGTGGGAAATGGAAACGATCGCCATGCAGAGAATGGTCTCGGGCATAAACAGTCCCGTCTGCACGGCGAAGTCGCCGAGAATCAGTCCGCCGATGACGGAGAGGGAGTTGGAGAGGGCGTTGGGGGTGTTCATCGAAGCCAGCTTCAGGGCATCCACGGCAAGCTCGATGAGCAGAAGCTGTGCAAGGATGGGAACGGCGGCGGGTTCGGACAGTGACAGAAACGACAGCCACGGCGGCAGGTGATGGGGATGCGTAATTGCGGCATACCAGACGGGGGAGAGGTACACGGCGGCGAGAAAAGAAAAAAGCCGCAAAATCCGCAGGTACGTTCCCGTGAACGGCGCAAGATAAAAGTCGTTGGTCTCCTGCAAAAAGGAAAACACGGAAACGGGTAAGATCATCGCCTGCGGTGCGTTGTCGCAGAGGACGAGAACGCTTCCCTCGCAGAGCGATGCCGCCGCCGCATCCGGCCGTTCCGTATAGCGGAAGCGCGGAAAGGGATTCCACGGGCGGCGTGTGACCAGACATTCTGCCAGACTCTGGGTGCCGAGACATAAGGCATCCGTGCGGATGGCGGAAAGCTTTTTGTCAAGATACGCAAGATAGGACTCATCCGCACTTCCGCGCAGATAACAGACAACGACGGCGGTGCGGGTGTGTGTGCCGACCTGATACCGTTTCATGATGAGCGACGGATCGGGAAGCAGACGTCGGATCATGGCGCAGTTCTGGGGGAGCAATTCACCAAACCCGATATGTGCGCCGCGCAGAACCTTGTCGTGCTCCGGCTCGCCAAGCGAACGCTGGGGAAGATTGCGGTTCTTGACAAGAATCCCGCGTGTCGGAAACGGCTCCAGCACCATCAGAAGACATCCGGTCATCACACCCGAAAAAAGCAGGGCAATGTCGTCCGACATCTCCGTCTCCGCATACGGAATGCAGGCGGCGCAGAAGTCCTCGGCACAGTGATACGTTCCGTCATGCCGTGTTATGCTCTGGCAATGGGCAAGCACCCGCTCCGCATCGGCGGATGCGTTCAGCCCCTCCGCAAAATACAGCACCGCTCGCATCTCCCCGACGGAAAATTCCCGCCTCACGATGCCGAAGTTGTCCGGCAGGGAAAATCGGGTGTCAAGCGTGCGCAGGGTCTCGGAGTATGGGCCTTTCAGTTTCATTTAGGCGGTGTCCTTTCGTTTGGTTTTACATACAGTATGTGATGCGGCGGCGGGGGATTATGTGTGGGAAATGATGGGGGGAATGTGGACAGAGTGTTAAAAAGTATGCACAGTGCTTGAAAATTGACGGCATTCGTGTTATAATTGCAATATAATAAAATGAAAATGGAATGAAAAGAGGTTTGTAAAAATGAAACTGATCGAACCCACAATGGAATATGATCGCCAGATCCAGGCATTCCGCCGGGAATATCTTGCATCCGGCGATTCCATGGACGGAAGCTCGTCCTTGCGGAAATTTGAGCGGACACAAGACTGGCTTGATCAGCTGGAACCGCTCACAACGCAGTATATTTATGTCAGAGAAGAGGACGACAAGGTCGTAGGGTTGATTCAAATCCGGCACCGGTTCAACGACTTTCTGGAAAAATACGCCGGACACATCGGCTATTGTGTGTGCCCGGGGGAGCGGCGAAAGGGTTATGCGGCGCAGATGCTGTCTCTGGTGCTTTTGGAATGCAGACGGCTTGGGATTTTTGATGTGCTGGTCTGCTGTCTGGAAGACAATGAAGCGAGCCGGCGGACGATCCTCGGAAACGGCGGCGTGTTTGAGTCAAAGGTCTTTGAGCCGGACAGCCGGCGGTGGATTGAGCGGTACTGGATTCATCTGTCCCGGTAAATTTTGATGGAGTGGCGCAGGAACGTGCACCGCTCTTTTTTTCTTCATATTGTATTT
Source organism: Clostridia bacterium (assembly GCA_017481495.1). Lineage (GTDB taxonomy): Bacteria > Bacillota > Clostridia > Oscillospirales > CAG-272 > RGIG3925. The sequence continues at coordinate 20,746 of JAFUPC010000061.1, read as the reverse complement.
ATTTTTCGGAAAAGCCCTTGACAAATTCTCTCATTTGTGCTATAATATTATACTGCATTATACTGGCGTATTATGTTTTTCGGAAAAAAAGCAAAAAATTGCGTTTTCCGTAACTTCTCTTATTTGTACATCCGATTCCGTTTCCGGCTTATCTGATTTGTGAAAATCATGCAAAAACCGGCGGCGGAACAACTATTCAGAATGGAGTGATTGTGTCTATGGTCAAACCCCGACAGCTTGGCAGAAATGTCCGTATGAGCTTCCAGAAGATCTATGAAGCGCTCGAAATGCCAAACCTCATCGAGGTTCAGAAGAAGTCCTACCAGAACTTCATCGAGACAGGTCTGATGGAGGTTCTTCACGACGTGTCTCCGATTACGGACTATTCCGGCAACTTAATCATCGAATTTATTGATTTTTCGATCGATCCCACCCCGAAATACCCCGTTGAGGAATGCAAGGAACGCGACGTCAACTATGCCGCGCCCCTGCGTGTCAAGGTCCGCCTGACCAACCGTCTGACCGGCGAAGTCAAGGAACAGGAAATCTTCATGGGCGATTTCCCCCTGATGACCGAAACCGGTACCTTTATCATCAACGGCGCGGAACGTGTCATCGTTTCGCAGATTGTCCGTTCCCCCGGCGTTTACTTCGATTCCATCCCGGACAAGACCGGCAAGCGCATTTACACGGCACAGATCATTCCGTACCGCGGCGCATGGCTGGAATATGAGACCGATGTCAACGACATCCTTTATGTCCGTATCGACAAGAACAGAAAAATCCCCGCAACCGTTCTCATCCGCGCACTCGTCATTGAGACCGCGGCGGAAATCAAGACCTACTTCGGCGATGTCCCGCTGCTCAACGCAACGATGGAAAAGGACGGTATGCAGACACTTGCCGACACCAACGGCACCACCGCCGGTGAAGAAGCACTGAAAGAAATCTACAAGAAACTGCGTCCGGGTGAACCGCCGCTGGTTGAGAGTGCTCAGCTGCTCATCAACAACCTGTTCTTTGACCCCAAGCGGTACGACCTTGCAGCGGTCGGCCGCTACAAGTACAACAAGAAGCTGGCGATGGGCAAGCGTCTCATCGGTCAGACCCTGTCCCGTTCCGTCATCAGCCCTATCACCGGTGAAATTCTGTATGAAGCCGATACCGAGGTCGATGAAGAGATCGGACTTGCCATCGAAAATGCGGGTGTCAACGAGGTTTATGTCCGCATCGAGGGCGAAAACGAAATGAAGGTGTTCTCCAACGGCACCATTCTCCCCGAAGTCGTGCTCGGCTACGGCCTTGAGGACATCGGCATCAAGGGCAAGGTCAAGACCTCTGTCCTCCTGGAGATCGTCGAAGCCTGCGAGGGCGATGTGGATGCGGTCAAGGAAGAATGTGCCCGCCGCGAAGCGGAACTTTCTCCGAGACACGTCACCAAGGACGACATTTTCTCCTCCATCAACTATATGATCGGTCTGCAGTACGGTATCGGCGTGACCGACGACATCGACCATCTGGGCAACCGCCGTCTGCGCTGTGTCGGAGAGCTTCTTCAGAACCAGCTGCGCATCGGCTTCTCCCGTATGGACAAGATCGTCAAGGAACGCATGATGACCAACGACACGGACGTTCTGACACCCCAGTCGCTCATCAACATTCGTCCCGTCGTCACTGCCATCCGTGAATTCTTCGGCTCCTCTCCGCTGTCCCAGTTCATGGATCAGGCGAACCCCCTTGCCGAGCTGACCCACAAGAGACGTCTTTCCGCACTCGGCCCGGGCGGTCTGTCCCGTGACCGTGCATCCTTTGAAGTCCGAGACGTCCACTATACGCATTACGGCCGTATCTGTCCCGTCGAATCTCCAGAAGGTCCGAACATCGGTCTGATTTCGTCTCTTGCGACCTTTGCGCGCATCAACGAGTACGGCTTTATCGAAACCCCCTACCGCCGCGTTGACAAGTCCGTCACCCCGCACGTTGTCACAAACGACATCGTTTACATGACGGCTGACGTGGAGGATCGGTATATCGTCGCACCTGCAAAGGTACAGCTTGACGAAAACGGTGCATTTATCAAGAAGAAGGCGATCGTCCGCGACCGCGCGGATGTCATCGAAGTCGAGACAGACAAGATTGACTTTGTTGATGTCTCCCCGCGTATGGTCTTCTCCGTTGCATCGTCCATGATCCCGTTCCTTGAAAACGACGACAACACCCGTGCGCTCATGGGTTCCAACATGCAGAAGCAGGCAGTGCCGCTGATGGTCACGGAATCCCCGATTGTCGGTACGGGTATGGAATACAAAGCGGCGGTCGACTCCGGTGTCTGTATTCTCGCAAAGGAAGACGGTATTGTCGAGCGGGTTTCCGCCGATGAGATCGTTGTCCGCGGCGATTCCGGCAAAAAGGAAGTTTACACGCTCATCAAGTTTAAGCGCTCCAACCAGGGTACCTGTGTCAACCAGAGACCGATTGTCAGCCAGGGCGACCTTGTCAAGAAAGGCGATGTCATTGCCGACGGCCCCGCGACCGAAGGCGGCGAAATCGCACTGGGCAAGAATATGCTCATCGGCTTCATGACCTGGGAGGGCTACAACTACGAGGACGCCGTTCTTTTGAACGAACGCCTTGTCCGCGATGACGTTTACACCTCCATCCACATTGAAGAATATTCCCACGAAGCAAGAGATACCAAGCTCGGTCCGGAAGAAATCACCCGCGACGTTCCGAACGTCGGTGAGGATGCTCTGAAAGACCTGAACAACGAGGGTATCATCCGCCGCGGTACCGAGGTACACGCAGGCGATATTCTGGTCGGTAAAGTTACCCCCAAGGGCGAGACCGAGCTGACCGCAGAGGAACGCCTCCTCCGTGCCATTTTCGGCGAAAAGGCGAGAGAAGTCCGCGATACCTCCATGCGCCTGCCGCACGGTATCACCGGTATCGTTGTCGACGTCAAGGTCTTCACGCGCGAAGCGGGCGACGAGCTGCCGCCCGGTGTCAACAAGGTCGTGCGTGTTTATATCGCACAGAAGCGTAAGATCTCCGTCGGTGACAAGATGGCAGGCCGTCACGGCAACAAGGGTGTCGTGTCCAGAATCCTGCCGCCCGAGGATATGCCGTTCCTGGCCGACGGTACGCCGCTTGACATCGTGCTGAACCCCCTGGGCGTGCCTTCCCGAATGAACATCGGTCAGGTGCTGGAAGTCCACCTCGGCTACGCCGCAAAGAAGCTCGGCTGGAAAGTCATGACCCCGATCTTCGACGGCGCAACGCATGAAGACATTGAAGAGTGTCTGAAAATGGCGGGCATCGATCCGTCCGGCAAGTCCATCCTTTACGATGGCCGTACCGGCGAGCCTTTCGACAACCCCGTCACCGTTGGTATCATGTACTACCTCAAGCTCCATCACCTGGTCGACGATAAGATCCACGCACGTTCCACCGGCCCCTACTCCCTCATCACGCAGCAGCCGCTCGGCGGTAAAGCCCAGTTCGGCGGTCAGCGTTTCGGTGAAATGGAAGTCTGGGCACTGGAAGCATACGGTGCCGCTTATACCCTGCAGGAGATTCTGACGGTCAAGTCCGACGACGTGACCGGCCGTGTCAAGACCTACGAAGCCATCGTCAAGGGTCAGAACATCCCGACCCCCGGTGTGCCGGAAGCGTTCCGTGTCCTGGTCAAGGAGCTTCAGGCGCTGGCACTCGACGTCCGTGTGCTTGACAACGACGGCAACGAAATCGAGCTGTCGTGCCTGGCTGAGGATGACGGACAGGATACCACCTACGACATCGCCGACATGGTCGGCCCCGATGTCAACGAAGACGAAGACATTCCGGACGGCTATGTGGAAGATGACGAGTTCACCGACGAGGATGCCGAATATCCCGGCGATCTCCTTGCGGGAATGCTCGGCGACGGCTACGGCGATGATGATATTATTTAAGAAAGGGGCGTATGATCTGACCTATGGATAAGGAATTCGCTTCAATTAAAATCGGTCTGGCATCTCCGGAGATGATCAGAAGCTGGTCCCACGGCGAAGTCAAGAAGCCGGAGACCATCAACTACAGAACCTTGAAGGCAGAGCGCGACGGTCTGTTCTGTGAGCGCATATTCGGTCCGACTAAGGACTGGGAGTGTATGTGCGGCAGATACAAGCGTGTCCGCAACAAGAACGGCCCCTGCGAAAAGTGCGGCGTTGATGTCACCTCCAAAAAGGTCCGCCGTGAACGGATGGGTCATATCGAGCTTGCCTGCCCGGTTTCCCATATCTGGTATTTCCGTGCCATTCCGTCCCGCATGGGACTTCTGCTCGACATCACCCCCAGAAATCTGGAAAAGGTGCTGTATTTTGCATCCTATATTGTCATTGATCCCGGTACCACGCCGCTGCAGAAGTATCAGCTGCTCTCCGACCACGAGTACCGTGAATATTACGAAAAATACGAGGATGAGTTCCGTGTCGGCATGGGTGCCGAGGCAATCAAGGAACTGCTTGCGGAACTGGACTGCGATGCGCTGTCCAAGTCTCTGCGGGAAGAGCTGAACACCGCTTCTCAGCAGAAGAAGATCCGCATCGTGAAGCGTCTCGAAGTCGTCGAGGCGTTCCGCGAGTCCGACAATAAGCCGGAATGGATGATTCTCGACGTCATCCCCGTGCTTCCGCCGGAAATCCGTCCGATGGTACAGCTGGACGGCGGACGTTTCGCAACGTCTGACTTAAACGACCTGTACCGCCGTGTCATCAGCCGCAACAACCGTCTGAAGCGCATGAATGAGCTGTCCGCACCGGACATCATCATCCGCAACGAGAAGCGCATGATGCAGGAAGCCGTTGATGCCCTCATCGACAACGGCCGCCGCGGCAAGCCCGTCACCGGTCCCAACAACAGACCGCTCAAATCCCTGTCCGAAATGCTCCGCGGTAAGCAGGGTCGTTTCAGACAGAACCTGCTCGGCAAACGTGTTGACTATTCCGGCCGTTCCGTTATCGTCGTCGGACCGACTCTGAAAATTTATCAGTGCGGTCTGCCGAAAGAAATGGCGCTGGAGCTGTTCAAGCCGTTCGTCATGAAGCGTCTGGTCGAGACTCAGAAGGCATCCAACATCAAGGATGCAAAGAAGAAGGTCGAGCGTGTCAACGACGATGTCTGGGACGCACTCGAAAACGTCATCAAGGAACATCCCGTCCTGCTCAACCGTGCGCCGACACTGCACAAGCTGTCCATTCAGGCGTTTGAGCCGATTCTGGTCGAGGGACGTGCCATCAAGCTGCATCCGCTGGTCTGTACCGCATTCAACGCGGACTTCGACGGCGACCAGATGCCTGTCCACGTTCCGCTGTCCGCAGAAGCACAGGCGGAAGCGCGGTTCCTGATGCTCTCCGCAAACAACCTCTTAAAGCCTGTGGACGGCCGTGCCGTTGCCGTTCCGTCGCAGGATATGGTCCTCGGTTCCTATTATCTGACCATCGACCGTGCCGGTGTGCTCGGTGAGGGCAACGCTTACCGCGACTTCAACGAAGCGATGATGGCGTATGCAAACAAGGAACTCGACCTGCACGCCGCCATCAAGTGCCGCGTGTTCAAGGAACGCCACGGCAGAATGGAATCGAAGGTTATCACGACCACCCTCGGCCGTATGATCTTCAACCAGCCGATCCCGCAGGATCTTGGTTATGTTGACCGTTCCGACCCCGAAAAGTTCTTTGACCTGGAAATCGACTTCACCTGCGGCAAGAAGCAGCTGGGCGACATCGTTGACCGCTGCATCAAGACCCACAATGCGACCGTCACCGCACAGGTGCTGGACGACATCAAGTCGATGGGTTACAAATATTCTACGCTTGCATCCCTTTCCATTGCGTTCTCCGATATCGTCGTGCCGCCGGAAAAGGCACAGCTCATTGCCGATGCCGAAGCAAAGGTTGATAAGATCAACCGTGCGTTCCAGCGCGGTATGCTCGACGAGAACGAACGCTACAAGAGTGTCGTCGATACCTGGGATCAGTGCACAAAGGATGTCACCGAAAAGCTGAACGCTTCGATGGACCGATACAACTCCATTAAGATGATGTCCGACTCCGGTGCCCGCGGTTCCATGGCACAGATGAGACAGCTCGCCGGTATGCGCGGTCTGATGTTCTCCGCAACCGGTAAGACGATGGAAATCCCGATCAAGTCCAACTTCCGTGAAGGCATGGACATCCTGGAATACTTCATCGGAGCGAGAGGTTCCAGAAAGTCTCTGTCCGATACAGCACTGAAGACGGCGGACTCCGGTTATCTGACCAGACGTCTCGTCGATGTCTCGCAGGAGGTCATTGTCCGCGAGGAAGACTGCGGCACGACCGAGGGTCTGTGGGTCGGCAACGTCATGGACGGCAACGACATCATCGAACCGATGAAGGACAGACTGCTGGGCAAGTATGTCATGCAGGATATTGTCAATCCGAAGGATCCCGACGACATCATCGTTCCCGCAGGTGCGATGATCAATTCCGACCAGGTCAAGCGGATTCTCGATGCCGGCATCGAGCAGGTCTATCTGCGTTCTGTCCGGAAGTGCAAGTCCCGTCACGGCGTCTGCGTCCACTGTTATGGCTCCGACCTTGCAACCGGCAAACCGGTCTCCATCGGTGAAGCAGTCGGTATCATCGCGGCACAGTCCATCGGTGAACCTGGTACCCAGCTGACGATGAGAACATTCCACACCGGCGGTATCGCAGGCACCAACATCACACAGGGTCTTCCCCGTGTCGAGGAACTGTTCGAGGCACGCAAGCCGAAGCAGACCGCTGTCATTGCAGAAGCGACCGGCACCATCCGCGTGCAGGATACCAAGCGCAACCGCACACTGACCCTGACCGACGAGGCAGGCAACGAATACGTTTACGCAATTCCGTTCTCCACGAAGATGACCATCGCGGACGGCGATTATGTCACCCGCGGTCAGGCGCTGACAGAGGGTAATCTGTCCCCGCAGGACATCACGCGCGTCAACGGTATTGATGCGGCATACGATTATCTGGTACGCGAAGTACAGAAGGTCTACCGTATGCAGTCCATCGACATCAACGACAAGCATATTGAAGTCATTACCCGCCAGATGACCCGTCAGTGCAAGGTCGAAGACCCCGGCGACACCCGTCTGCTTGCAGGCTCCGTTGTCGATGTCAACACCTTCGAGGAAGCAAACGACCTCATCCGCCGTGAGATCGAAGCAGGCGATAAGACTTTGCGCACCGCCACCTGCTCGCATATGCTGCTCGGTATCACCAAGGCAGCACTGCAGACCGAATCTTTCCTGTCCGCCGCATCCTTCCAGGAGACCACCAAGGTACTCACCGAAGCTGCCATCCGCGGTAAGACCGACCACCTGCTCGGTCTCAAAGAAAATGTCATCATCGGTAAGCTCATTCCTGCCGGTACCGGTATGGAACGCTACCGCGCAATCCAGGTCGAAAAGGCCGACAGACTGCCTGATGACAGCATGATCATCGGTGCAGAGACCAGCAACGGTTGATTCTGATGAAATAATCGGATATAAGAAAACAGCTCTCATCTGGGTGGATGGGGGCTGTTTTTTCGGATTTATGAGACGGAAAAAAGGTCGTCTGGCGTTACAAGCGTGATGTCGTCACGTCCTGCGGCTTCCTCTTTGATCCACTGTGTGAAGCCGCCTTTGCTGAACAGATAGAAATATTTGCGTTCAACGGTGGGAAACGCAAGGGAAGCGGTGACGAGATCATCAAACTCTTTTTTGTCAAATGCTTCGTTTTTGTATTTGCATTCGCAGAAGATGGCTTCCGCGCTTTTTCTACCCAACAGCAGAACGTCAACGTCGTCCTGACCGCGTCGGGCGGGATTGTTTCCCCACCATTTTCCGATTTTGTGCGGAATAAACGGCAGTGCTTTCAGCCTTGCAAGACGGGTCATATACTGTGCGCAAATCTGCTCGAAAACAGATCCCATATAATTGGAAAACGATTCCGGCGTCAGGATCTCCTCAGCGGCGGAAGTGGGGCCGATGATCTCAAAATAGCTTTTTTCCGTGAAAATGAAATGATACCAGAATAGAAAATACTGATCCGTGATCCGGTAAATGCTTTTCCGGGAATCCTCTTCACCGCACGGCATGATCTTGTCGACCAGCTTCATGGAACGGAGCGTGTCGATATATCTGGAGCATTTGCCGCTGTCTTCATGGATCTTTCCGGAGATCTCGTTCAGACGGCTGGCACCGCCTGCAATGGCTTCCAGAATGCTGTTGTAGACAGCCGGTTCGCGCAGTTCCATTTTCAGAAGCACCTGCGGTTCTTCTTTCAGAAAGGCACCGGTGCGGAAGATTTGTGTGCTGATGTTTTCCGCAAGGGTTTTCCGGTCACTGAAATTCTGCAGATAGCAGGGGATTCCGCCGAGAATGCCGTATGTCATGAGCTTTTCCGTGACGGAATAGCCGGGCAGAAACAGCGCGCTGTCGTAATAATCAAACGGAAGCACCTCGTACTGTGCGGTTGCGCGTCCGTAGAGCGGGCTCTTGTATCCCATCACTTCGTTTTCCATGAAACTGACACTGGAACCGCAAAGGATCAGGAACAGATTTTTTTCTTTCCAGGAATGATCGATGGTGTGTTGTAAAATACTCTTGATCGAACGATTTTCACCGGCAATGAACGGAAATTCGTCGATGATCAGTACCGTCCGCTCCGCCGTGGTTCTGTTACCGACATAATCCAGCGCCGTTTCCCAGCCGGAAAACGTGCCGAATGTGGTTTTGTCAAAATAGTTCTGTACCGCCGCGGAGAAATCCGTTAAATTCAGCGTGTCGTTTTTTTCCTGTGCGGAATAGAAGATGGTGCGGTGCCGTCGGCTGAACTCCTGTAAAAGGGATGTTTTTCCGACGCGCCGCCGCCCGTACAGAACCAGAAACTGAAAATCCGGCGACCGGTACAGGTCTTCCAGCATCTGCAATTCGTTCTGACGTCCGATAAACAAAAGGGAAGCCTCCTTTCATTGAATTTGCTGAATTACGATTAGTATAATCCTGATTCAGTAAATCGCCTGTCATTATTATAGCACAGATTCCGGTATCTGTAAATACCTTTTCCGGAAGTTTTGATAAAGTTTCAGGAAAATTCCGCTTCCCGTATCTCAAACGCATCCGCAATATCCATACAGTATTCCTCCCCCAGCTGTTTTTCCACCGCGTTGCGGAAGCGGCAGATGAGATCAACGGCGGCTTGGGCATGTGCGGGATTTTCGGCGGAAGTGCGGAACAGGGTTCGGGAAATGAGAAACAGACCGGAAGACACGGCGGAAACGGCGGCGTGACGGTCATCGGGGGCGGGGCACTGCGATGCAATGCGCGGGAGTGTCTGCTCCGTCACGCGGTAGAGGTTCGCAAGCGCATCCGTGTCCGGCGGCAGGCTGTGCAGAAAACGGTAGCAGGAAACGAAAAAATTCGCTTCCCAGTCATCGGCATCCGCTTCCAGAATGCGGCGGTAAGCGTCTTCCGCGGCGGCGGTATCGTGATTTTCCCGCGCCGTATGGGCGACGTAATGCCACAGGCGCGCGCCGTGGGACGGTTCTTTTTGTGGGGTGGAATGGGTTTCGGTGGGATTCATGGCAGCAATCTCCTTGGTACAGATGTATTCGATGACCGTCTGCCGCAGAGCGGGAACAACGGATGCCCGTTTGCAGGTATCCCGTCGCGGTCGGCGCGGATCAGCGAAAAAAAGTGCGCAGCCGAAGCTGCGCATTTATAAAAATGTTTAGCTCCGATTGCTGCCACACAATGAATTGATCTGCCTATGAGCGCATAGGAGAAAGAGCCTACATTTTTACCAAAGTAAAATAATGTACGCTTCTTAGGACAAATCAATATTTCATTATGTGGCACTATCATTATAACACAAGAAACGGGTTTTGTAAACGCTTTCCGCGAAATTTAATCATAAAAAAATCACAGAAACCGCATCTGTTCATAATTCCGCTCTTGACGAAACGGAATATTTATGGTAAGATATTACTATATGATAATTTTGTGAAAGGAGAACCTCCCATGACCGACATTCCAAACCCCGGAAACGCGCGGAAGAAAGCGCACCATCTGTCCCCGGCACATATTTTTTCTCTGGGCTTTCTCGCCATCATTCTGTGCGGAAGTCTTCTGCTGATGCTCCCGGTTTCCTCTAATGCGGGAACGGTCACACCGTTTCCGGACACGCTGTTCACTTCCGTGTCGGCGACATGTGTGACGGGACTGATCGTTGTCGATACGGGAACGCACTGGAGCTTGTTCGGGCAAGGGGTCATTCTCTGCATGATACAGCTCGGCGGACTTGGGTTTATGTCGTTTGCCTTGCTTTTGCTCGGTGCGATCGGCAAACGGGTCACACCGCGTGTCCGCAGTCTTGCGGCGCAGTCGTTTGGTATGGAAAGCGTGGACGGGACACAGAAATTCGTCCGCCGCATCTTTATTGGGACGGCGGTGATGGAGGGCATCGGCGCTCTGCTTCTGATGATCCGCACGATACCCATGCTTGGGGTCGGGCGCGGGATTTTCGCCGCGGTTTTTATGTCGGTATCCGCGTTCTGCAATGCGGGATTTGATCCGCTTGGCGGGGTCGTGACAAGTGAATTTTCCTCTCTCACGGAACTTGGCGCGGATCCGCTTCTGCTCCTTGTTCTGGCGGCACTCATCATGCTGGGCGCGGCGGGATTTCTTGTCTGGAACGACATCTGGGAATGGCTTCGTCGCCGGAAACGGATGAGCGTGTATTCGCGGTTCGTTCTCCTCCTGACGGCAGTGCTTGTGCTGGGTGGAACCGCCCTCTGCGCGGTGCTTGAATGGAAAAATCCCGCGACCATCGGCAGCATGACCGTACCCGAAAAGCTTCTGCACGCATTTTTCCAGGCCGTGACCCCGCGCACCGCTGGATATGATGCCATCGGGCAGAACAATATGCTCGATGTGACCAAAACGCTGACGATGCTCCTCATGTTTGTGGGTGGAGCCTCCGGTTCGACCGCGGGCGGCGCGAAGATCGGAACGGTCGGTGTGGTGCTGTGTGCCGTATGGGCGACCCTGTGCGGTCGGCGCGACATCCGTGTCATGCGGCGTACTCTGACTGCGGACACGGTGCGGCGGGCGATGTGCATTCTGTTCTTTCTCCTGCTGGCAATCTTCGTTTCCGCGTTCTGCATTGCGGTCTGGGACGGCGTTTCCATGGAAGCCGCATTGTATGAATGCTTCTCCGCGTACTGCACGGTCGGGCTGTCGCTGTCACTGACACCGACCCTGGGCATGGCGAGCCGGTTCCTCCTGATTTTTGCGATGTACCTCGGACGGGTCGGGATTCTGACCCTCTCCTATGTCCTCCTCCGCCGCGACCGCGATGAGGATGCGATCCGGTATCCGGAGGCGAAGCTGCTGATTGGGTGATAACAAAACATTTGCTATATTTGTGACACGTTGTCTCTGCGGAAACTTTGCATTGGTAAGAACACAGGTCGAAAGGTTTTCTGCGCGAACCGTTCAGTCCATATCCTTGCCAATGTAAACATTTTGCCGAAACAACGTACTACAGAGAAAACCGTACACCATTCCTTAATCCATAAAAATTCCATCCCCATCTCACGAAAGGAACCACCTCCCATGAACCACCATCTCTACGACAAAGAACATCAGCGGTACATCTCTTTCCCGCTCGGCGGGATCGGAACGGGTTCTGTCGGTCTCGGCGGGAACGGCAGACTGATCGACTGGGAAATTTTCAACGCACCGAACAAAGGCTCCGATAACGGGCATACGCATTTTGCCGTCAAAGCGGAGCAGAACGGAAAGCTGCTCGATGCGCGCATTTTGCAGGGTGATTACGAGCATGACCTTACCGGCCAGTACGGAAAAAGCTTCGGATTCGGAATGCCCAACACGTCGATGGCGGGATTTCCGCATTTTAAGTCTGTGTCGTTCTGCGGGGAATATCCGCTGGCGCACCTGTCCTTTGAGGACGAAACGTTTCCCGGCGCGGCGTCGCTTTGCGCGTTCAACCCGATGATTCCCTGCAACGCGGACGACTCCGGCATTCCCGCCGCGTTTTTTGAATACCGCATCCGCAACACGACGGCGGACAGTGTCGATTACACCGTTGCCGCATCGCTTCGCAATCCGAGTGCCGGTTCCGTCAACCGTTTTGTGTGCGAAAACGGCATCTCCGCGCTTTTGCTTGATTCCGACACTGTTGCCGCTGATGCGTTTGAAAAGTGTGACATGACGCTGGCAACGGACGAGACCGACGGCGTTTCCCGGCAGGAATACTGGTATCGCGGCGCGTGGTTCGACAGTCTGGAGACCTACTGGCGCAACTTCACGGAATCCTGCGGCGAACACGTTCCCGCCCGCACCTACGAAACGTCCGGAAACCTGGACATGGCGACGTTGTATGTGAAAAAGACCGCCGCACCCGGTGAGGAGGTCACGTTCCGTTTCGTCATTGCATGGAACGCGCCGAACCGCCGCAATTACTGGGATATTTACAAAGAGAAAAACGAAGCGGGCGAGGAAACGGAATGCCCGATGAAGAATTACTACGCATATCGGTTTGAAAATTCCCTTGCTTCCGCGCGGTATGCGCTCACGGAATGGGCGCGGCTGTATGACGGAACAGTGCGTTTCCATGATGCGCTGTTTTCCTCCACATTGCCCAACGAGGTGCTGGATGCCGTTTCCGCAACGATGTCGGTACTCAAGACCGAGACCTGCATCCGTATCGGGGAGCATGGCGATTTCTTTGGCTGGGAGGGACTCGGCGAGCACAGCGGTTCCTGTCCCGGAACGTGTACGCACGTCTGGAACTACGCCTACGCGATGTGCTACCTGTTCCCCGAGCTGGAACGGAACATCCGCGAAAACGATTATCGGTATAATCAAAGACCTGCGGGAGACCTTTGCTTCCGTACCCGGATTCCGTTCGGGCGCGGCGTCGGCGATTTCCGCGCGTGCGTGGACGGCGAAATGGGTTCCGTTTTCAAGGTCTACCGCGAATGGAAGCTGTCGGGCGACACGGACTGGATGAAGTCGCTCTGGCCGGATGTGAAGCGGTCGCTGGAATTTGCTTGGTCCAAAGACAACCCCGACCGCTGGGATGCCGACCGGGACGGTGTGCTGGAAGGCCGTCAGCATCATACGCTTGATATGGAGCTGTTCGGGCCGTCGTCGTGGCTGGAGGGATTCTATCTCTGCGCCCTCCGCTCAGCGGAAGAAATGGCGCGCGCCGTCGGTGACAGTGCGGCGGACGAATACCGTGCGCTCTTTGAAAAGGGCTATGAATGGACGAAAGAAAACCTCTTCTCCGGGGAATACTTTATCCAGCGCGTAGATCTTCATGACCGGAGCATTGTCGAATCGTTCGATGCGCTCAATTATTGGAACGAAGAAGCCGGGCAGATCAAATACCAGATCGCAGGCGGATGCGCGGAAGACCAGTTGCTCGGTCAGTGGCACGCGGATCTGCTGGGGCTCGGCGACCTCTTTGACCCCGATCAGGTAAAGACCGCGCTTGCCTCTATGTACAAATACAATTTCCGGGAAAATATGCGCACCCACTACAATACGTTCCGCATTTTTGCCGCCGACGGCGAAAGCGGCGCCATCATCTGCACCTATCCCGACGGCGTGGATGTGCCGGCGATCCCGATTCCGTATGCACAGGAGTCGATGCACGGCTTTGAATATGCGTTTGCGGGACTGCTTGTCAGCCGGGGATTTGTGGATGAGGGTCTGCGTGTGGTGCGCGGCGTGCGCGACCGCTACAACGGTGCGAACCGCAATCCGTGGAACGAGATCGAATGCGGTTCCAATTACGCCCGTTCGATGGCAAGCTTTGCACTGCTCCCCATCTTCTCGGGAATGCAGGCGGACATGACACGCGGGTATCTGCGTTTTGCACCGGTGGAAACCAAAGAAGCCTTCGCCTGCCTCATCGGCGTCGGCAATACCTGGGGACAGTACACGCAGACCATCGGCGGAGATACCGCCACAGCGGCGATCCGCATTCTGGGTGAAAAATCCCTTTCGCTCTCCACGCTTTCCCTTGCGATAACGGAAAATCGGACGGTCAGTGCGGTCACGGCGGACGGGGCTTCGGTCGCGTTTGCACAGCATGGGGAGAATATCGTCTTTGACACCCCCGTGACGGTGGCGGCGGAATTGCAGATTATTGCAAATTAAAGAAGGAAACACTATGAAAAGTTTTTGTATCATCGGCCTTGGCCGGTTCGGGCGGGCACTGGCGGAAACGCTTTCGGAAGCGCGGCGCGAGGTGCTTGTCATAGACAATGACGAAAAGAACATCGAATCCATCGCGGACACGGTGGATACCGCCGTCATCGGCGACTGCACGGACGAAGCCGTTCTGCGCGCATCGGGCGCGGCGGACTACGACTGCTGTATCGTGTGCATTTCCGAAAACGTCAACGACAGCGTATTGACGGCGATCTTACTGCGTGAAATGGGCGCCGCCCACATCGTTGCCCGCGCGGCGGACGAGCGGCACGCAAAGGTTCTGGAAAAGGTCGGCGTTGACCGCATCATCCTGCCGGAAACAGACATCGGCCGCAGGGTCGGACGGCAGCTCTCCTATGACGGCGTACAGCAGTACATGGAATTTTCCGAGGACACGTCGATTGCGGAAATTGAGGTTCCCGCGCGCTGGATCGGAAAAACGCTGATTGAGCTGGACGTCCGCAAACGCCTGAACATCAATGTCATTCTGCACAGAAAGAAAAACGGCGCCAAAAAGGGCGACCCCGTTGACCCGCGCACGAAATTCGCCGCGGGCGACCTTGTGACCATCATCGGGAACGACCGCGACATCACACGGCTTCTGGAGCACCAGCAATGAAGCTTGATGTCACGCACTACGCCGTTGACGCGCACGGACTTGTGTCCCGGCCGTACACGCTTGCGCATGTCTCGGATATGCACAACTGCAAGGGCGGCGCGGTGCTGGATGCCATCCGTGCGGAAAAACCGGATGCCGTCGTCATCTCGGGCGACCAGATGACGGAAATGGGGCGGGGAAGCGTTCACGCAATGGACTTTCTGCGCACCGCGGCGGGGGAATTTCCCACGTTTTACGGTCTTGGCAACCACGAGCGGTTTTTCGGGGAAAAAGAATTTTCCGGGATCCGCCAAACGGGTGCGCATCTCCTGATCCGCGAATTCGCGCACTTCGGTGACCTTGTCATCGGTGCCACGGAGACCGAGCATCCCGAAGACGCGGAAACGACCGCGTTTCTTGACCGGTTTTCTCATGAAAACGGCTTCCGCGTTCTGCTGTCCCACCGACCGGAGTGGTACTATCCTTATTTACAGCAGTACGACATTCCGCTCATCCTGTCGGGACACGCGCACGGCGGTCAGATCCGGCTCCTCGGACACCCGGTTTTCTCGCCAGGGCAGGGACTGTTTCCGAAATTAGCGCAGGGAATGCACGACGGCCGTCTGGTCGTCAGCCGCGGCATTGGAAATCACACGATCGTTCCGCGCATCGGCAACCGTCCGGAGCTGTGCATGATTCATATATCATAACATTTGGAGAATTATATCAATATGGCAACAAAACTGATCTTCGTCCGGCACGGGGAAAGCGAAGCAAACGCCGATCACCGTTTCACCGGACAGAGCAATGCCTACGCCCTGACCGAACGCGGTCATCGGCAGGCGGAAGCGGCGGCAAAGTGGCTGGACGGTGAACCGATCGATGCGGTCTATGCTTCTGACTTGCGGCGGGCATACGATACCGCTCTGCACATTGCTCACGCGAACAATCTTCCCGTGCGGCCGGATGCGGGCTTCCGCGAAATTTTCGCCGGCGCGTGGGAGGGGAAAAAGTTCGACGAGCTTCCCGCGCTGTTCCCTGAGGACTTCGGGGTGTGGCGCACCGACATCGGTCGGGCGGTCTGCACGGGTGGGGAATCCGTTGCGGACTTGCAGAAGCGTGTCCGGGCGGCAGTCGAGCGCGTAGTCAGGGAAAATCCCGGCCGCACCATTGTCATCGGCACCCATGCAACGCCCATCCGCGTGATGCAGTGCATCTGGCAGAACATTTCTCTCTCCGGCATGAAAGATGTGCCGTGGGTACCCAATGCATCTATAACGACCGTCCTTTATGAGCCGGATCTGTCCTGGCACGATGTTCACATCGGCATGACGGATCATCTTGCCGGCATGACGACCGCGCTTCCCCAAAACGTGTAAATCGACAGGGCTTCATCCTGTTTATCAACAGGATAAACTGTTTATCATAAGAAAGGAATCCATCCCATGAATTACAATCCCTTCCAGAAAGCTGTTCCGGTGTGGCCTGCGGGCAGAGACCGGGAAATGAACGTCACAGCGCGTTTCACCGCTGCGGTGAACGGCAATGCGGCAAACACTCTGCTTCGCATGACCGGTTCCACGGTATACCGCGTGTTCGTCAACGGTAAGATCGCCGCCTACGGCCCCGCGCGTGGCCCGAAGTTCTTCCACCGCGTGGACGAGCTGAACCTGACCCCCATCCTCACGGACGGTGAGAACATCATCGTCTTCGAGGTTGCCGGCTACAACGTCAACAACTATTATACGATGGATCAGCCGTCGTTCTTCCAGGCGGAGATCCTCTGCGACAACAATGTCGTTGCGTGGACAGCTGCCGAGGGCGGAATGCCGTGCGATGTTGTCACGGAACGTGTGCAGAAGGTTCAGAAGTATTCCTTCCAGCGTCCGTTCGTCGAGGTCTGGCGCATGGGTGCCGCATACGCCGCATCTCTCGGTCAGATGACCCCCGGCAGAACGCCGCTTGCGGAAGTGGAAGAAAAGGAATATCTGCCGCGCCGCGTGCCGTTCCCGTCTCTTACATATCTTCCCGCTGTTCAGATGGTCGGGAAAGGCTCCATCGCCTATAACGAAGAATCCGCTGATAAGTGGCGCAACAGAAGCCTTGACGACATCTCCCCGATTCTGAAAGGTTATCCGAAAGCCGAGCTGGAAGTCAATCTGTCCGCCGACATGGGCGCATATGTCTGCACCGCGGAAGAAATGGAACCGACTGCCGTTCCGGATGTCATCACCCTTGAAAAAGACCGTTTTGCAACCGTCAAGCTGAACTCAAACCTGACCGGCTTCATCGGTGCGCACGTCAAGGCAAAGAAGCACACGACGCTCATCATCACGTTTGATGAGCTGTTCGACGGCGACGTGAACACCTGGCGTATGGGATGCGTGAACATTGTCCGTTACGACCTGGATGCCGGCGAATACGATCTTCTGACGATGGAACCGTTCACGATGCAGTATCTCAAATACATGGTCGTTGACGGCGAAGCGGAAATTTCCGGTATTCACTTAACCGAATACGCTGCACCCGAAAAGGATTTCGTCGAATACCGCTCCGACAACGAAAAGTTCTTAAAGATCTGGGAAGCCGCTGTCCAGACCTACCGTCAGAACGCGGTTGACCTCTTTACCGACTGTCCCTGCCGCGAACGTGCCGGCTGGCTGTGTGACTCGTTCTGGACGGCGCGCGTGGAATACGCCCTGACCGGCAAGTGCGTGGTCGAAAAGAACTTCCTTGAAAACTTCCTGCTCCCCGACTCCTTTGAGTGTCTGCCCAAGGGAATGTTCCCAATGTGCTATCCGTCTGACCACTACAATGAAAACTACATCCCGAACTGGGCGATGTGGCTGGTCATGGAACTGCGCGAATACTGGGATCGCTCCGGCGACCGCGAAATGATCGACGCGTTTGAGCCAAAGCTGTACGACCTCGTAGAATTTTTCAATCAGTACATCAACGAAGACGGACTGCTGGAAAATCTCGACAAGTGGATCTTCGTCGAATGGTCGCGTGCAAACTACCTCGTTGCCGGCGTCAACTTCCCGTCCAATATGCTGTACGCCGCCTGCCTGGAAGCGATGAGCGAAATGTACGACGATCCCGCCCTCAAAGAACAGGCGGACTCCATGCGTGAGACCATCCGCCGCCTGTCGTTCAACGGCAAATTCTTCGTTGACCAGATGCTGCGCGACGAAAACGGCAAGCTGTACCTGCAGGGCGAGGTCACGGAAGTCTGCCAGTACTACGCATTCTACTGCGGCACCGCGACAAAGGAGCTGTATCCGGAGCTGTGGAACACCCTCCTCTACGAATTCGGCCCCTACCGCAAGGAAAACAACAAGCACCCCGATGTCCACTTCGCCAACGCTTTCA
The DNA here is from genome assembly GCA_017481495.1 of Clostridia bacterium. Classification (GTDB taxonomy): domain Bacteria; phylum Bacillota; class Clostridia; order Oscillospirales; family CAG-272; genus RGIG3925. Next base: position 2,483 of record JAFUPC010000061.1, on the reverse strand, counting down.
TCGGCAACTATCTGCGCCTCGACATGATGGCAAAGAACGACAACATGAAAGAAGTTCTTGACAACATCGAAGGCTACTTCTACAACATGGCGCTTATGACCGGCACCCTGTGGGAAAACGACTCCACCGTCGCCTCCCTCGACCACGGCTTCGCTTCCCACGTCATCGTCTGGCTTCTGCGCGACATGATTGAGAACAATCGCTGACGTTTTCTGCGCATTTTGGGTCGGCACACGCGCCTTCCGTGATTTTGCAGGGGAGCCTATTAGGATCCCGTAAAGTGTAAAAGTTACATGGAGATCTGCATCCTGCTTTTTGTGGTGCAGATCTCTTTCGTATTTTAAAAAAACGCGAAAAGAATGTAAATAATCTGTGAAAAATTCCATGAAAGCATTGCAAATAACGGGGATTTTGGATATAATTATAAAATATCACCCGCGGGATTTTTTGGAAAGGATTTTTGTGCGATGAACCGACATTTCTTATACAACATCTTTTCCCGGATTCCGATTCTGGAAACGGGGCGGCTGACGCTGCGGCGGATGCGGGTATCTGACGCGGAGGATATGTTTGATTATGCGCGGCGCGCGGACGTCACGCAGTATCTTCTGTGGGAATGCCATGCGGATGTTCACCAGACGCGGGAATATCTGCAATACATTCAGAAACAATATGAAGACGGAGAATTCTACGACTGGGCGGTCGTTCTGCGGGAAAACAGCAAAATGATCGGCACCTGTGGCTTCACCTCGTTTGACGACGACAACAACGCGGCAGAGATCGGCTATGTCCTCAACCCCGACTACCGCGGAAAGGGACTGATGCCGGAAGCGGTCTCGGAGATCCTGAAATTCGGGTTTCTGCGGCTCAATCTGCACCGCATTTCCGCGCGGTACATGGAGGGCAACGATGCAAGCCGCCGTGTCATGGAGAAATGCGGGATGTCCTTTGAGGGCACGCACCGCGATTCCATGGTCATCAAAGGCAATTACCGCACGGTTTCCATTTGCGCCATTTTGCGCGACGAATATCTGGAAGCCCGTGCGCGTGCGGAAAACGAATCCCAGCAGCCGTTTCTCAAATCCTAACGGAGGGGCTTTACCCTCCGCGGGACATACGGAGAAAAATGCGGGGGTTTTCTGCGCATTTTTGTGCAAAAGAGAGAAACTCTGATTTTTTGCGTAAAAGATTGACAAACGGATTCCTTCGTGATATAATATTAGTATCTGGGTGTATAATTTCAGTCAACGGCAGACAGAAACTGCCGGAAACGGGTGTCATATGACACCGAAAATAGGAAAGGTATGGTTTTTACAACATGAATTCCGACACGACAGTTCCCCGATGTCAGTACATCGCGGGGCTGAACCAGACAAAAAAAGCGGTTCGTGCCGCCCGTGTGTCTACCGTCTATCTGGCGGACGATGCGGATGAGCACGTGCGCAGACAGGTTCTTTCCCTGTGCGCCGAAAACGATACGGCAGTCAGCACCGGCTCCACAATGGACGAGCTTGGAAAGCGCTGCGGCATTGACGTCGGCTGTGCGGTCTGCGCAGAGCTTTGCTGAGATCTCCTGAGCGATAATTGCCCGGAGAGACAGCACATAAACACTGAATACATCCGAATTCCGGTACCGGACGCGGGAAAACCGCACCTCCGATGCCCGCTATCCGGTTGTATATATAAACAATTTCAAATAACAGAAAAGGAGGTGCGATATGCCAACCTTTAACCAGCTCGTGAGAAACGAACGCAAGGCAAAGGAGTACAAGCCCAAGTCCCCTGTTCTGAGAGCGAACTACAACACTCTCACCAAGGAAACGAAGGAACTTGCTTCTCCCCAGAAGCGTGGTGTATGCACAAAAGTTACCACAACGACCCCGAAGAAGCCGAACTCCGCTCTTCGTAAGATCGCCCGTGTCCGCCTGACCAACGGTCTTGAAGCTACGACCTATATCCCCGGTATCGGTCACAACCTTCAGGAGCACTCTGTTGTCCTGATCCGCGGCGGTCGTGTCCGTGACCTGCCCGGTGTCCGTTACCACATCATCCGCGGTACGCTCGATACCCAGGGTGTCGCGAACAGAAACCAGAGCCGTTCCAAGTACGGCGCAAAGAAGCCGAAGGCAAAGAAGGCGTAAACCGAAAAAGGTTTATCCAATGGGTTCCGAGAGAACCCGACAACAAGAAGGTCATTCCACAGTATTAGACTGACGTAAGCCAAGATAATCAAAAAGGAAACCTGTTCTGAAATATTGTTTATATATACAGCACAGTTTTTCTTGGATTTGATTGCGCATTTACGAAAGAAATACTTTCGAGTACCTATGATTTCATGAATTTAATGAAGGAGGGAAGTACAGTGCCGAGAAGAGGTCAAATTTCCAAGAGAGATGTCCTGCCGGATCCTATGTACAATTCCAAGCTTGTTACCAAGCTGATCAACAACATTATGTACGATGGTAAGAAGGGCGTTGCTCAGA